>CAZVPQ010000214.1:0-4964 GCA_964628675.1 uncultured Hyphomicrobiales bacterium
ATTTTTTATTAATATCTATATGTAAATTGCATTCCGAAATCAATCGGTTGACGAGTTATAAATAATCGAGTATCGTTTGAACTTCCGTAAACATTCCACATATCTTTATAATCCATTAATCTTGCCATAAAATCCAAACGCATTTTCTTGGCTAAGTAAACACCTGCACCAAAAGCAATAGTTTTCACATCATAGTCGGTATTATCACCTACCCAAGGTGAATTTGCATAATTATAACTTCCTCTTATCACAACCGGAATAACAGGAATTCTATATTCTAATCCTACGCCCCATTTCAGTTGACCTGTTAAATCACTGGGAATAGCCACATTCAAATTCTGCATTTCATCTAAAGAATTATAAAATTCAATTTGTGAAGCATCAGTATATTCCAGTCCTGCTGTTATAGTTGCTCCTACAAAATGAGCGGACATACCAATGGAATAAACCCAAGGAGTCATCAAAGAATACGAGTTTGTACCATAATATGTAGTATCATAACTATCTTTATTATCGAAATATGAAGTTGCTTTTTGACTAAAATTTTCTTCTACATCAAGAGCAGAAGGGAATTTAACATTTAAACTAATTCTCATAAAATTACCTATTCTACCCATTAGCCCGAATCTTCCTGTAATACCCGATACTGATTGATTAAGAGTTTCATCAACATCTAATCGATTAAAATCTAAATTTTGGTATCCTGTTTCTGCATCTCCAACAATTTGATTATATTCATTATTAATATCAGATTCCGAATATTGCCTAAAATATTTATATCTTCCCCAAACACTTGATATAGAAGCTCCGGCAGAGAGATAAGAATTTAATTCAAATGCCATAGCACCTGAAAAATTATGCATTCCACCGCTTTCGCTTATACGAGCTTCCTGTTGCAAATCTTTCTTTATCGGAGTATTAAAATTATCGTCTGCAAGCCATAGATAGGTAGCAAAATTGTCTTGAATTCCCCAGTTTCTATCTTTGGCGTCTTTTGCTGTATAATCAATATAAGTTGAATTAGAATTAAAACCGGAAAACTGCATTTGATTATCTAAATTACTTTCAATATAATAACCGATAGCAAAAGAAGCATTTCCAAATGTAGTCTTAATAGGTGAAACTAATCCTATATTGCTAATGTAAGCATCGTTTGAACTTAAATTTTCTGAATTATTCCAATAATCAGTAGTTGTAGAATTCTTTAAAAATCCCAGTCCTAAAGAAACTTCACCTTTATTTATCAATGATAATCCAGCAGGATTATAAGCAATAGCCGAAAAATCGTCAGATATACCGTAATATGACACTCCTAATGCTCCTGCCCTCGGAGAAATCACTCCGTTAGTCAGCGACCACCTCAGCCCATCTTCGATTAATTGTGCGTTCAAAATCATTGAATTTAACACCGCTATTAATATAATTAATATCATTCTCATTATCTTGTCTCCATTAAATTATCTTCTACGTCCCGAACCACCTGAACTCCTCGAACTCGAACCGCCTGAACTTCTTGAACTTGATCCACTAGACCTTGAACCGGAAGAACCACTTGAACGATAAGAGCCACCTGAAGAACTGCGGCTGGAACTACCGGAACGATAACTTCTACTTGAACTTCCTGAACTTCTTGATCTCGAACTACCGGAACGATAACTTCTACTTGAACTTCCCGAACTTCTTGATCTCGAAGGGCTACTATATGATGAGTTCGAACGACTAGTACTCTTATTATTTCTATATGATTTCCAAGTACGCGTACCTGAATTATTAGTTTTCGACCTAATGGAAGAACCGGATTTATTTATTCCGGAGCTATTACCATAAGTAGAAGATCGTATATTTGAACCTGTAGATAGAGACCTCGAACCACTTGCTCTACTTGAACGAGTATTGTTATTAAAAATAGATCTCGAAGTCCCACCTCTAATAGAAGTCAAACTTGACCTCGTTCCGGACCTTGAATTAGATCTCATATATCCACGACCTGAGCCGAAAGGATTATATCTTGATGAACTTGTTCTGCCCATAGAGGAAGAAGAACCCGCTCTGTGAGAAGTTGCCGAAGCAAATCTGCTACGACCTGCATTCCTACCTCTGCCTGGTCCAAAACGTCTATATGAACGATTTCTGTGGCGATAGGAATAATATGGCTGATTGTACCAACCATAAGGACTATTATATCCATAATTATTATAATATCCCGAACCCCAACCGTATCCGTAATAAGGGTTATAATCATACCAAGGTGAATACCAATCCCAACCCCAATAATAACCGCTTCGCCAATTAAATGAAAAGATTGGGTCATAATAGAAAAACCTATCGTAATATCTATACCACCAAGGAACAATAACAGGTACATACATTGGAGTAGCTACTTGTGTATAAACCACTTGGTTGCTATTGACATCTTGTTGGGTGGTTTCTTCTTGATAATCATCGGCTAATGGATTTTGCCATTGATCAGAAGAGCTATTGTTCTCCTTCACAACAACAACATTTTGAGACGAGTTGTCATTATCAGGATTATTACTATAACCGTAATAATCATCTTCAGCTGATTGCATTGTTGAGCAACTGCTCAATACAAGAATCATTGCAAGAAACAAACTAACAGAAGTTAAAATCTTTTTCATAATACTGTCTCCCATTTATTATTTAACATATTTTCTTTCTTTAATATTAGATTGAATAAAAACAATTTAAGTTTAATATCAAATAAAATCAAAAATATTGAATTTTTTTCAAAATATATTTTTTTAGCAATAAAAATATATTTATTTTTGTATTCTTGCTCGGATGGCGGAATTGGTAGACGCACAGGACTTAAAATCCTGTGACCTTCGGGTCGTGAGGGTTCAAGTCCCTCTCCGAGTACATCAAACCCATTCAATTCAAAAAAATTGTTTGGGTTTTGTTTTTTATTCAATATGTTTTTATATCTTTTCATTTTCATTTCTTTTTTTAACATTTCTTTCTTTACTTAATATAACGTTTTTAGAAATAATATGTTACAAATAAATTTATACCTTTATATATTACTCTAATTATTACTATTACTCTAATTATTACTAAATATTAATGTTATTATTAAAAATATTATTTGATTTTATACTTTTAAGCGTTATCTTACTTAAAATGCTTAATATAAAAATTAATTGATTTATTGGTTTTCATTTCTTATTTTTGATTATTATGTATAATACTAAAAAACAGAAATATGGTAAAAGCTAAAATTCTAATAGTCGAAGATCAGAAAATGATTTCTACAAATATCAGAATGTTACTTAAAATGAATGACTATACTTATACCGATATTGCTGTAACAGGAAAAGAAGCTTTAGCATCAATTGAAAAAAATAAACCTGATTTGATACTAATGGATATCGCATTGCCCGGCGAGACTGATGGAATTGAATTAGCTAATATTGTCAATGAAAGATGGAATATCCCAATAATTTATTTAACATTAAAAAAGGATATAAAGACTCTTGAACGTGCTAAGAAAACCCTTCCTTATGGTTATATTACAAAAAGTATTAGCTTAACAGATCAACTTCCGATTCAAATTGATTTTGCCCTTTATAAATTCAATAGTGAAAAAAAGCTTATAGCAATGCAACAGAAAATCAATGAAAGTGAAAAGATTTTTCATGGAATGGCAAATACAGCCAAAGACGCTATCATATTATTGGATTCTAACGGGAAAGCTACATTTGCTAATGAATCTGCCAGCCAAATGTTTGGTTTTACAAATGAAGAAATTTTAAATAACCAATTAGTAGATTTAATAGCACCAAAAGTTTTTTATGATGATTATAAAAATGGATTTTCTGATTTTTATGATAATGGAATAGGAAAATTCATAGGACAAACAACAGAATTAGATGTTTTATCAAAAGATGGGTTGGCATTTAATGTTGAAGTTTCTATGTCAACTATCGTTTTGGACAAGAAATGGTTCGCAATATGTATTTTTCGAGATATATCTTTACGAAAAAAAGATGAGGAATACAAAAACAATCTACTTGAAGAACTTAGAATCACAAATCAAATCATAGAATCAAATGCAAATAAAGTTAATCAATTAAATGAAACACTCAGAGAGAAAAGTGAGGAGCTTAAAGAATCCAACGCATCAAAAGATAGATTTTTTTCGATAATTGCACGCGATTTAAAAAATCCATTACAAATTATTTATGGCTATGCACAGTTATTAATCAATGATACAGATAAGCTTCCAAAGAAAGACATTAAAAATTATATAAGTGATATTTCTGATTCTTCAGAGGAATTGATTAAACTTTTTGAGAATTTGTTGGAATGGTCTAAGCTACAAAGAAATGATTTCACTAATTACCCGGATTTTGTTAATATTAATGATATTATTTGTAAAACACAAGTTTTTTTAAACCAAAAAATACAACTTAAAAAAATCAAAATAAAAAATAAAGTTAATAAAAAAATAGAAGCATATATAGACCCTTCGTTTTTATTTACTATAATAAGAAATTTGTTATCAAACGCAATTAAATATTCAAATATTAATTCTGAAGTTATTATTAAATCAAAATTAATTGATGACGACTATGTGGAAATTTCTTTCCAAGATTTTGGAGTAGGTATTGATGAAAGCACGCAATTACAATTGTTTGATATTAATTTTAGGCATTCTACTTACGGGACAATCAATGAAAAAGGTAATGGATTAGGTTTAATTCTATGTAAAGAATTATTATCTATAAGCAATGGTACGATTTCCGTAAAAAGCCTTATAACCAAATATAGTACTTTCTATATAACTTTACCTCTTAAAAAAAATGAAGATATAATAAACAAAAATGAAGATATAATAAACAAATAATATAGACAAATGAAAATAATCAGTTGGAATATAAATGGATACAGATCAATAACAGGGCAAAATCCAAGTAGAAGATATGATAAAATAACTCATAATA
>CAZVPQ010000215.1:0-3208 GCA_964628675.1 uncultured Hyphomicrobiales bacterium
TATATTTTTTTGTAGCTCCATAACCAAATGATGGGCTGAAAAATGTTAGCTCGTCTATTAAATCTGTATGTTGCTTATAATTGAATTTGGTCCCTGACATAATATTTTTTGATGGTCGGACCTTGAGTAATGCAGATCTAAGCATAAGAAAAGGGGAATCAAAATTTCTACCATTAAAAGAAATCAAATGAACAGGATCGTATTTATTAAGTAAACCCCAAAATTTTGCCAACAGAGTTTTTTCATTATAAAAAAAACAAGAATCACCTGTTGAAAGTGTATCCGGTTTTTCTTCGTTGTCGGCTAATGATTCATCAAGAGAAAGAGTTGCTTTCTTTTTAATTGAATATTCGCTTTGCCCATCTTCTTTAGTCATTAATTGCAAACCGATGCACACAACTTTTGCAGTGAAGGGAGTCAAACCCATTTCGTTTTTTCTTTTTTCAATATCTTCATCTGTCTCTGCACGGCGTAATATATATTCTTGTTGTGATTCGGAAAAGCCGTCCCAATCCAAAGGAACGGTTTCAATATCAAAAGCTAAGTATTTTGTATTTTCCATTCTATATCCAGTTTGTTATTATATAAATGGCAATATAATATTTTCTAATGATAATTAATAATTCATATCTTGAGAAATTATTTTACAATGTAAAGACAATATCATTTTTTACTATTCGTAAAGTTCAATCACAAAATAAATTAATTAATATATTTGCTACATCATTTGCTGATTTCGGTTTTGCTAATTCTTTCACTTTTGCGCTCATTTCAATTAATTTTTCTTTTTGATTGATTAACTCTTTTATTGTTTTTAATAATTTATCTTGAATTTCATTATCTTTTATTATTATCGATGCATTGTGTTTTTGCAGAATCTTAGCGTTTTCCATTTGTTCGTTGTTGGATGCGGTTTCGAGTGGCACTAATATTGAAGCCTTGCCGACAACGCATATTTCGGCGATTGATGTTGCTCCGGAACGAGACACAACTAAATCGGCACTTGCATAAGCAGAAGCCATATCGTCAATAAATTCAAGAACTTTTATATTGTCTGCTATTCGAGTTTTTGGTTTGTAGTTCTTACCAATTTGCCAAATAAGTTGAATATCATTTTGCACAAAATAATCAAGTGATTTTTCAACAGCTCGGTTAATAGTATATGCTCCGAGACTACCTCCAAAAATTAAAACGGTTTTTTTGCCGCTTTCTAACCCGAATTTAGTAATGGCTTTTTCTTTATCTACTTTTTGTAATATATCATTTCTAACAGGATTACCTACAACACGTATTTTGCTCTGTATATTAGTATCGAAAAAAGTTTTGGTTTCTTCGAAAGATGTCATAATTACAGAAGCTTTATTAGATAGTTGCTTGATAGTTTTGCCCGGATTAACATTTGATTCCATTAATACCAAAGGTATTTTTTCTTTTGAGGCGGCAATTCCAGCAGGATAACTAATATAAGCACCTGTGCATAAAACTGCATCCGGTCTAAATTTGCGAATTATTTTTCTACATATAGAAATGGATTTTATTATTTTAATTGGTAGTAATAATGTATTTAATGATAAAAGTTTTGTTAAGCCTGTTATCGGCATTGATTGGTATTCATAACCTAATGAAGGTACTACTTTAGATTCGATTCTGTAATCAGTACCTACAAAAAAAGGTTTAAAATTGCTTGCTTTTAGCTTTTCCAATTGTTCTACAACAGCAATAGCAGGGAATAGATGCCCACCTGTTCCTCCTGCGGCAACTAATATTTTAAATATTTTGTCTTCCATTTGTCTTAGTTTTTGTTTTACTATATAGCGAATTTATTACTTATTAACATACGTCATTAACTTAACTACTCGCTCTTATCCTTAGCGAGGAGATTCTATTTGATTTGATAATGGTATAAATAACGAAAACTTACTGCCTTTTTCCAATTCGCTGCTAACTCTAATTTGAATATTTAAAGCATCTGCTAATTTTTTTACAATTGTCAATCCTAAACCGTGCCCTCTGATTGAGCCAATATTCTCTTTATTCCTGTAAAAAGGTTCAAATATATTGTCAATATCCTTATCGCTTATTCCCATTCCAAAATCTATAATTTCTAATTTTATCAATGATTCGGAATAAGAAGAAATATCAATTATCACAGGTTGATCTATTGCTGAATATTTAAGGGCATTCAATATTATATTTTGAATTATTTGCTTTAGATAATAAGCATCGGTTATGATTGATAAAGTCTTATTATTTGTATGATTATTTAAAATGATTTCTCGCTTCCCATTAATGTAAACATTAATTGTATTCATTAATTCATTAATAATTTGAATTAAATCAACTTGTTTGTTTTTTAAGTTAATTATTCCTTTCTCACTTTTACCTAATAATAGAATATCTTCAAGCATCTTTTCCATATCTGAAACCGAAACTTGTATTCTCTCAATTAATTTAGGCATCTTTTCCAATTCGTTAGATTTTAGAAATTTTTCAATTAGTTCCGATGATGTTAATATTATCGTTAAAGGAGTTCTGTATTCGTGTGAAATCATTGAAACAAATTCACTTTTTAACAAGCTCACTTCTTTTTCTTTTTCAAGAGATTTTTCTAAATTTTGATTTGATATTTCCAAGCTTTGACTTATGTTTTTTAAAGCATCGTTTTGGTTTTGTAATTTATTTAATGCTTCATTTAACTGTTGAGTTCTTTCTTCTACCTTTTGTTCTAATTCTATATTCAAATTTTTAATTTTTTCTTTAGCTAATATTTCGCCGGTAACATCAATTAATGATTCAATCACTTGAATTAATTTGCCATCATTATCAAAAATTGGATAGGCGTTTACTTTGTAATGTCTCTTAGTATTATCATTATCATAGAGAATATGCATAACAGAATAGGGCTTTTTTGTTTTTTTAATTACTTCAACGGGGCAAGGATGTTCGGGTGTATTGCCACATTCTTCAGCTGAATGATGTGTAAGGGCATAACAAGTTATTCCTTCGTAATAATCCCCACGTGCTTTAGTTGCTGAATTTGCCACCGCAATTGAAAAATCATCAACATTAATAACATAAAAAGGATAAGTGAGAGATTCAAAAATAGAATTTAAAAATTTATTTCTTTCTTCTAATGATAGTTCAAGTTTTTTCCTTTCGGTAATATCTACAACAAAAACAGAAAGACCAATTACAGTATCATCTTCAT
>CAZVPQ010000215.1:3308-4962 GCA_964628675.1 uncultured Hyphomicrobiales bacterium
CTTTCGGTAATATCTACAACAAAAACAGAAAGACCAATTACAGTATCATCTTCATCAAATACGGGATTATATCGGTTTTCATAAAACGAACGTTGTAAATTTTCATCGCCGTATTCTTCAACCAATATAAATCTTTCACCATTTAATGCTCTATCAAAATTTTCTTTTGCTTTAGCTCTATCATCATCTGATTTGATATAATCAAACATATTTTTACCAATTTCAATATCAACACCCCATATTGCTTTCATAGTTTGCTTATGAGTATATGTAAAATCAAGATAATTATAGTTTTTATCAAGAGCAAAAACAATAATACTTTGTGGGCTTTCGAGAATAGCTTTTTTCAATAAAGAAATATTTTTGTATTTTTTCTGACTTTCTTTAAGTTTTAATTCTACTTTTTTTCTTTCGCTAATATCTTGAAAAACGACAAGATGAGCATTTTTATTATTAAAATTATAAGGAATACCTAAAACAGAAACATATTTTGGAGTGCCTTTTAAAGTAATAAATTTTTCGTCTATTGGCTCAACATTTTGCCTTTCAATATAAACTTTCTTAACCCTATTAATGGCAATTTCTTTAAAATCGGGATGAACAAAATCTAAGACATTAAGTCCCAACAATTCTGACTTGTCATTGGCTTCCATAAAATCAACAGAAGCTTTATTAACCAAAACAACTTTATTGTCTTGATGAACTACTAAAGGGAATGGGGAATTTTCAAATAAATCTCTATATTTTTGTTCGCTTTCTTCGATTTCTTTTAAAATCCTTTTTTTCTCTGAGACATCACGGAATGTTAAAATTACTCCGATTATTTTGCCTTCTTGGGACCAAATTGGTGCGGCGCTATCATCTATATGTATTCTTTTATTATCTTTTGTAATCAAAACAGTATGATTAGCAAGTCCGACAATTTGCCCTTCTTTTAATACTTTGTCAACAGGGATTTCTACTTTTTCATCTGTATATTCATTAACCATATTAATTACAGTATGTATATCTTTCCCTAAAGCTTCATTTTTGCTCCAAGCTGTTAATTTTTCCGCAACATTATTAATAAGTGTAATTCCCCCATTAGTATCAGTTGCAATAACAGCATCACCAATACTTCTTATTGTGGTATAAAGCCATTCTCTGCTATCTCTGAGTTCTTCTTGTGTTTTTTTTAGATTGCTTACTTTTCGAGCAAGAATAATTGCAAAAATTAAAATTATTATTATAGATATAGCTCTTATAATGATTTCATGAGGATTATTCGGCAGAAAAAGTTCATAAAAAAAAGATTTATTAAAAAAGATTGATGAATCAATTATTGCATCTAACAACCAAGACAGAATGCCAAAAGCAAAAGCTAAGCCAATTATTTTATGTGAAGTTTTTATTTTGTTAAACCATTTCATAAAAGTAAAATTACGGAATTATTTTTGAATATTCTAACAAGGGCATTGTTTATGAGCTCCAAAAATATTTTCTAATTTATACAAAACCAAGGGAATTGACAAAATGACAAAAGGTAAAAATGAAGATAATCGCAATAAATAAAAACTAAAATGGCTATAGCAAAACATATATTATTTAGGCTAAAGCCACTATTTTTTTGATATATTATAAACCACGAGCTAAAGCACGTGGCTATTCATTTAAA
>CAZVPQ010000216.1:0-4920 GCA_964628675.1 uncultured Hyphomicrobiales bacterium
AAAAGTTTCGGAAAAAGTCAAAGAACTGAATCGTATTTTGCCCAAGGGAGTTACTTTAAAACCGTATTACAATCAGGCTGAATTTGTTAATAGTAGCATCAGAAGCATAATTGATATACTTTGGATAGGTTTACTATTAGCAATTGTAGTTATAATAATATTCTTACGCTCATTGAAAGCGAGTGCCGTTATTTTATTTACTATTCCTCTGACCTTATCGCTTACTTTTATCACACTTAGTTTCATTGGGTTTGATTTTAATATTATGACAATTGGAGCTATTGCTGCTGCCATTGGATTGATAATTGATGATGCTATTGTTGTTGTAGAGAAAATTCATCGCACGCACGAGGAATATCCCGATAAAAAGCCAAAAGAGCTGGTCGGCAAAGCCATCAGTTTTTTATTCCCTTCAATGGTAAGTTCGTCGCTTAGCACCATAGTTATTCTCATTCCTTTTGAATTGATGTCAGGAATTGCAGGTGCTTATTTTACGATTCTAACCGAAACAATGATTATTACATTGATTTGTTCATTTATAGTTACATGGCTTGGCTTACCCGTTATATATCTGCTCTTTTCAAAAAATAAACCATTAGCAAATGCAACTCATAAAAAACAGGGGAAAAATTACAGTTGGATAGAATATTTTATAAACAAGCCTTATATAAGTGCCGCATTTGTTTTGTTATTGATTTTTAGTATTTTCTACATAATGCCGAAATTGGCAACCGGATTTTTACCGTATATGGATGAGGGATCTATTGTATTAGATTATCACTCTCCCCCGGGAACTTCCCTTAAAGAAACCAATAGAATGCTCAACGAAGTAGATAAAATTATTGAAAATATTCCTGAAGTAAAAACTTATTCGCGGCGAACGGGAACCCAAATGGGTTTTTTTATCACCGAGCCTAATAAGGGTGATTACTTGATTGAATTGCGTAAAAATAGGCACAGAACAACAAGTGAGGTATCCGATGATATTCGTACAAAAATTGAAAGCTCTTTGCCTGCCCTTACAGTTGACTTTGGACAAGTAATAACCGATATGCTCGGCGATTTAATGCATAGCGTGCAACCTATTGAAATAAAAATATTCGGTAATAATCACGCTAAATTAAACGAGCTATCTAAACAAGTTGCAGACAGTATTTCAACCGTTAAAGGAACTGCTGATGTTTTTAACGGTATTGTAATTGCCGGACCTATGTTAAAAATTATTCCCAAAGCAGATAAATTAAAACAATTCGGACTTAATCCTTCCGATTTACAAACACAAATTGAATCACATTTAGCTGGTATTGTGGCAGGCTCAATACCTGAAAAAGAACAATTAACCGATATTCGTTTGATTTTTCCGGAAAACAATAAAACCCCTATTGATAAAATAAAACAGTTTGAAATATCTACTTCGTCGGGATATTACCTACCAATAAATAAGTTTGCAGATTTCAAAATCCAAAGTGGCGTATCGGAAATTGATAGGGAAAATTTGCAAATGATGGGTGTTGTTACGTCTAGACTGAATAATCGCGATTTGGGAAGTGTGATGAAAGATATTCAGCAAAAACTTAATAAAATAAATTTGCCGCAATCCTATCAAATTGTATATGGCGGTTCTTACGCCGAGCAACAGAAATCTTTCGCAGAATTACTAAAAATACTTATTTTAGGTGGTTTGCTGGTATTTACAGTTGTATTATTTATGTTCAAAAGTCTCAAACTTTCTTTAACAGTGCTTTTCATTAGTATTACAGGGATTTCGGGAAGTGTACTTGCATTATTCTTAACCAATACTCCATTGAATGTCGGGAGTTACACGGGTTTAATTATGATTATAGGTATAATTGGTGAAAACTCTATTTTTACCATTCAGAAGTTTTTATTTGAATTGAAAGGGGCAACAATAACCAAAGCTATGGTGCAAGCTATTTCAGCCCGTTTGCGACCTAATTTAATGACCGTTTTGGGAGCGATTGCTGCATTGTCTCCTTTGGCTGCCGGTATCGGTACAGGTTCGCAAATGCACCAACCACTTGCTATTGCCGTTATCGGGGGATTTATTATTGCTTTGCCTTTGCTAGTAATTGTCCTACCGACAATATTAAAATTAATAACTCGCAAATGAAATATTAATAAGAAAGATGAAAATGAATTTTACTAATGAACAAACTAAAATATCAAAAGGCATTAAACTGACAAATTATTTGACGGATATTGGAATTAAAAAAGTCCGGGAAGAAATATTCAAAGGGCTGAGTTCATCGCCGAAATATATTTCATCTAAATTTTTTTATGATAAAATAGGTTCGGAGCTATTTAAAGAAATTACAAAACTTGATGAATACTATCCTACAAGAACAGAGAAAAAAATATTATCAAATATAGCTAAAGAACTCCATTTGGATTTTGACGGACTTGGTATTGTTGAATTGGGAAGTGGAGATCATTCGAAAATCCGTTTGTTGTTGAAGCAATTATCAAATGATGTATTAGCGCCAATAAAATACTATCCTGTTGATATAAGCCAATCTGCTATTGAAAAGGCATCGGAAAATCTTCTAAATGAATTTCCTATGATAAATATTGAAGCTATTGTCGCCGATTTTATACATCATTTAAATATTATCCCTAAGACATCTAAAAGACTTTTTTGTTTAGTTCATTATAAGAAAAATTATATTTAGAATTTTTCTATTAACAAATTCATTGAGATAGAATGTATTTTAAATGACAAACGTTGAACAACAAACTAAAAGCCTACGGTTTTAATCGTAGGCTTTATATATTTATTGAATTATGACCTACTTATAAAATCCAAATTCTTTCATTCCCGCAAAAATACCATCACTACCTAAATCATCTTCAATTCTAAGTAATTGGTTATATTTTGCTACTCTATCAGTTCTACTCAAAGAACCTGTTTTAATTTGTCCTGCATTAGTGGCAACCGCCAAATCGGCAATTGTTGTATCTTCTGTTTCGCCCGACCTATGGGAAATAACAGTTGTATAACTATGTCGATGAGCCATTTCCATTGTGTCAAGAGTTTCCGTCAAAGTTCCGATTTGATTTAATTTAATTAAAATCGAATTTGCCGTATTCTCATCGAATCCTCTTTGTAAATATTTTGGATTTGTAACAAAAATATCATCACCGACTAACTGAATTTTATTACCTAATGTTTTGTTAAGTTTTTGCCAACCGTCCCAATCATTCTCGCCCAAACCGTCTTCAATTGAAGCTATTGGGTATTTATTGCATAAATCAACATACCAATTAATCATATCATCAGAAGATCGTAACTCACCACTGGATTTAAACATTTTATATTTACCATTTTCAATCATTTCGCTTGCGGCAGTATCAATAGCCAACAAAATATCTTTCTTAGGTTCATATCCGGCTTTAGCAACTGCTTCGAGAATAACATCAAAAGCTTCTTCATTTGATTTCAGAGATGGGGCAAAACCACCTTCATCACCAACAGAGGTATTATAACCTTTGGATTTTAAAACGCTTTTAAGATTATGAAAAATTTCTGCGCCCATTCTTAATGCTTCACTAAAAGATTCGGCACCAAATGGCACAAGTAAAAACTCTTGAATATCGACGTTGTTATCTGCATGTTTTCCGCCATTTAAGATGTTCATTTGAGGAACAGGCAAAACTTTAGCATTAACACCACCTATATATCTATAAAAAGGAACACCGAAATATTCGGCAGATGCTTTGGCAACGGCTAATGATGCTCCGAGAATAGCATTGGCACCTAAATTTGATTTTGTTGGCGTTCCGTCTAATTCATTTAAAATATTATCAATTTGTACTTGTTCAGTAGAATCAAGTCCGACAATAGAGTCTGCTATTTCATCATTGACATGTTCAACTGCTTTTGTAACACCCTTGCCTAAATATCTATTCGGATCTCCGTCACGAAGTTCCAACGCTTCATTTTCGCCTGTAGATGCTCCCGAGGGAACAGCCGCTACTCCTAATGAACCATCTTCTAAAACAACTTCAACTTCTACTGTTGGATTGCCACGAGAATCTAAAATCTCTCTTCCGTAAACATCAATTATTATTGAAGACATAATTACACCTCTTTATATTAAAAAAATATTATTTTTGTGTTTCTTTGATTTGAAAATACTTAAAACAATATCAGAAATTCAAATCATCTATTTGTTTAGCTAATGTGAAATCAAATTCAGACAGAGCATTAATTGAATGAGTTATTAATGTAATCCTAATTTTATTCCACCCATAAATTAAAATATCAGGATGATGATCCATTTTTTCCGCTAATACTGCAATAGCATTCACAATGCCAATAGCAGAAGCAAAATTAGAACCTAACAATTCCCTAACTATACATTTGTTTTTATAATCCCATAAAGGAATATCTTTTAGTTCTTCTTGAATTTCTTCATCGGATAATTTGTTCGGTATTGGCATAACTTCCTGAAATAATTAAAAAAAGAGGTAGTTATTCTCACTAATAATGATATAACAACCTCATATTTTCAAAAAACGATTATCATTAAATATGTTCTTCTAAATGTTGCGATACTAATTGATGTTTAGGAATTGCACCAATAATTTGATCGACAACTTCCCCACCTTTAAAAATCATAACTGTAGGAATTGACCTAATCCCATAATTCATAGCAATTTGTTGGTTATTATCAACATCAACTTTACAAACTTTTAATTTGCCATCATATTCAAGGGCTAATTCATTCATTATTGGTTCATATAGTTTACAAGGTCCACACCAAACAGCCCAGAAATCAACAATAACAGGTATATCTGATTCTAAAACAACCTGTTGAAATTCATTGTCTTGCACGTGGTAAGGTTCCGTCATCATCACTCCTTAGAAATAATCCAAAAAATATTTATTATATAATTAAT
>CAZVPQ010000217.1:0-4916 GCA_964628675.1 uncultured Hyphomicrobiales bacterium
CAAGAAAATCAATGGTGTTAATATAATTATTGCAGATATGATTGAATCAATGGATTGATTAAATTTTATTTTAGAAAGCCCTGTATTTTTATCAAGTGCGGGGCTTTCTCTATTTATTTCCAATTAAATTTAACAAGTATTGATATTTAATAAATTATTAAATATGTATCAATTTCTTCATTATTATTAACTCGTCAATTTGAAGTATTAAATAATAAAATCCCGATTGTAATTTTGAACTGTTAAGTTTGTATGTCTTTTCGCCCTTGTCTTGATATTCAGATGTTGCAAGCAAAATACTATTTCCAAGCATATTATAAATTCTTAGATTAACATATTTTCTTTTTGGCAAATTATATTTAATATTCAAATAATCCTTAAAAGGTTCGGGGTAAATTTCAAGTTGAACATTATTAATTTTATTGTCTGCAACATTCGAACCGAGTCTTATACTAAAAACGGAATCGCTATTATCATAAATGTCCGGATTGGCTTTATCGCTTACTTTCAATAAACAAGAATCGGAAATGAATTTAGTATCACTAATTTCCCATAAATAGTCATTGTCAATATTAGGATATGAATCAACAATATTTTGCCAACTATTACCCATATCCACAGACAATTCGATTTTTACATTATCGATATCTTTGCTCTGCCATTTAATTAAATAAGAATTACTAATTAACCATTCTTCTTTTCCATTAGGTTTCAATAACTTAATCTCGGGATTTTTTACTTTTTCAATAGCAAAATAATTATCACTTAAATCAAAAATTTCATTATTTGAATTATCAATAATTTTAATCAAGCATTGATTAGATGATATATCAGGCGTAATCCAATGAATTGTATCTTTTTCACTTGGTAAATTTACAGCTATTGGATTCCATTTTTTGCCGCCATCAATTGAATAATAAATATCTAAATTTTTAATAATTGTGCTTTCCCATAAAATACTATTTTGAGTATGGGCTTTTAATTTCTCTCCTCCATTAGGGTATAAGATGGTTATTGTCCTATTTGTAATTGTAAATTTCTTATTGCTTATATCAATTCTTGTTTTATGGTTTGGATCTTGTAATGACACAATACAACTATCGGAAGGTGTATTCGGGATAAGCCAAGTAAACGAACCACTTTGAGCCGATATATCATTAGATACCATAATCCAATCCAAACCATTATTCGTTGAATAAGATATATTCAAGGTATCAATAAATTTGCTTGTCCATTTAATAGTATGTATTGAACCAACTTGCCAAATTTCATTACCGTTAGGTGTCAATAAATAAAGTTTTGCACTATCAACGGCTTGTACCCATAACTTGCCTTCTGCGAAATATTTTGCAACAAAAGCATCTGATCCCCCTTGGCTACTTAGAAAATAATGCTCATAGTTAGGATTAAAATCAAATTTTTCTCCGAAAAACTGACCAGTAATAAGCAAATTATTTTTAGAATCAACATTAATATCATTTGGCATTGAAAATTGCTCTGACATTGCTGAATCAATTCCAAAATTTGTTTCTTGAATAAATTTCCCTTCATTAGAATATTTAGCTATAAATATATCGCTTGCATTAATTTTTGAATTAGATTCAAATAACAAACTGTCATTCTCTGAATCAAATTTAGCGCCCCCGTAAAAATAACCTGCAACTACAATATTCCCTGCAGAATCAAAGTCGATTTTATTTGGCTTGCAAAAATCCGATTTAATATTAAAAGCCCATCTTAAATCCCCATTTGTTCTATATGAAGATAGAAACATATCTTCAGTGCTGTCGCTCGTTAATACTTGCTTAATTAATCCCGGATGAAAATCGGCATTACCTATGAAATTACCTGTTAAATAAAGATTGCCGTCTTGTGATAATCTCAGATTTCCTGATTTAGTCAAATCCCTACCGTCGCCTTCAATTGAAATGAGCCAATCCAAATGGCTATTAATTTTGTAATGTGCTACGAATACATCTGTTTCAGCTTTGCTAATAAGCATTTTCCCATTATTACTTGCAGGGTCGAAATTTGCTGTATCCCGAAAATTGCCACTCAGATAACATCCCCCGACAAGGTCACTAACAATAGATGCTTTCAATTCGAGATCAGGATTATGAGTATTAAGATTTAATGGGATAGCCCAGCGATAAACACCATTTGAACTATATTTTGCAAAAAATAGATTTTTATTATTCCCAAGTGATTGAATAATATTTTCAGATTTTTTATCAGGATTGAAATCAACTTTTCCCGAAAAATAACCCGTGATAAAAATATCGCCATTTTTTTCAACTGAAATATCATTTATTGACTCGTTAGTACCCGTTTCAGAATTTCCAAGAGCAAAAGCCCAAATATAATTACCATTCCTGTCATATTTAGCAAGAAAAGCATCATAAGAACTAAATCCTTTGATTGTTTTAACTTTGCCTGCCGGATCAAACTGCATCGAATTTTCTCCTGAACCTCCTAAATACCCTGCTACATAAATATTGCCACTATTATCAATACCCATTGCTGTTGGCTCACAAACCAAACCAATATTTCCAATATTAAATGCCCATAATAAATCACCTAACTCATTATATTTGACTAATGCCATATCACTCGTTCCAATAGCAGTCAAATTAGTTTTGCCCTTCCCATTATCACAATTGATAGTTCCTTGGAAAGAAGAAGCAACGATAAAACTATTATCATTATCATTTATTATTGATTTGCCCGAAGAAGATCCGGGTGTACCGTAAGAAAAAATTACTTTAATCGGTTTAATCTCATCAGTAATAATAAAATTACCATTGCTTTGATCAAAATATTTATTATCATCAATATCGCTAATTCTCACTTTGCATTGTTCCGATATAATATTTTCAACCTGCCAAGTAAAAGAGCTACTCGAAGCCGAAACCGAATCAGCTATTGCAATCCAATTTTCACCATTGTCAATGCTTAATTCAACTTTTACTTTCTCTATATTTCGGCTATACCAAGTAATGACTCTTGTAGAATCTACATTCCAAATTTCGCCACCATTTGGAGAAATAACTCTAACAAAGGGTCTTGCGGCTGTATATTCGTGCCATAGATTTCCATCATAATCATATTTAGCAACAAATAAATCATTTGTTTTTTCTACTGATAAATAAGCAGTTGAATCTGAAGGGTCGAAATCAATATTTTTACCATAAAATTTTCCACTAATTATGGCATTATTGTCAAAATCAACAGCTACTGCCGAAGCAACAGTTATTTGGGGATTGCCATTTTTGTCAGGTCCGTTTATATCTCCGCCAAAATGATTAGCCCACATTAATTTGCCTGTATAATCATACTTAGCTAAAAAAGCATCACCTGCGCCATTTGTTCCATTTGAATTCAATATTTTTTGTCCATTAGGGGAAAAATTAGCACTTCCATTGAACCACCCGGCAATACAAATATTGTTATCTTCGTCAAAAGCTAAACTTGATAAATCGGAATAACCGATACTTTGTTTGATATTGAATACCCAACTCAAAACTCCTGAGGAAGTATAAGAAGCTAAAAATATTTCCGAGCTATTGCCTGAATTTGTCAATTTTTTTTCGCCAAAACTCGGATAAAAATCAGCTGTTCCCTTAAATTTCCCACTTATATAAAAATTCCCGTTCTTACCCAATCTCGAAGCCGCTGGTAAAACTATGTCTTCTTGTGTACCACCAAATCCACCACGCATTTGAATTTTACCCAAACTATTATATATCGCAATAAACATATCGCTACTGCCCGAACTAACCATAGGGAAATCAGTATCAACATCAGGTTCAAAAACAGCAGTATCTCTAAAATTGCCGCAGACATAAACACTGCCACTACTATTTATATCAAGTGAAAGGAATCCTTCTTGCATTGGTTTTACAACATTTGCACCGACTAAATCAACCCATTGATTTTCACCTTTATTATTATATTTTGCTACAAAATACCCGTAATTTTTAGTTGTGTTTGCAATTCTTTTTCTTTGACCTTTGGGATTAAAATCAATAGTACCGGTAAACAATCCACCGAGATATATATCGCCCTTATTTGTTACATCAAAATCCCAAATAATATCACTGCCGTTACCATCTATATTAGTTAATACGAATCCCCACTGATATTCACCATCAGAATTAAACTTAGATAAAAAACAATCAAAGCCACCTCTTCCATAATATTTATCTTCGCTTTCGTCGGGGTCAAGGTCGATAAATCTACCCGGCTGATTTTCCGAACCAAAATAGCCACTAAGATAAACATTTCCTTTTTCGTCTGTTGCTAATGCTGTCGGATATTCAATACCCGTTGTCCCAAAACTCTTAACCCATAATAAATTGCCTGATTTTGTATATTTTGCAACAAAAATATCTTTGCTACCTAAATTACTTTCTTTCTCATAAGATCCATCAAGACTAAAATTTAATTTACCTTGGAAAGTACCTGCTATAATTAGATTGCTATCTTTATCAATAGCAATTTGGCGTCCATAGGTTCTTCCGTTATTCCCAAGTTTAAAAAGTATTTGAGCATTCGACAACTTGACATTTAGCAATAAAGCAAGCATAAAAATATATATAAAAAGAATTTTCATCTATTTGCCAATTAATTTACAAATAATTCAATTTTAAAGATAAAACAAAAAGATAAACTTTACAACGGGAAAATTAAAAAAAAGAATTCTGAATGCTGACTTGCCACGTGCTTTAGCTCGTTGCTATTCATTTTGAAATTATGGAAGAAAGCCTCGACTACGCTCGGCATGACTATTCTGTATTAATTATTAATATACAATGACGGCATTGAGTCCCTCTGACCGAAGTCGAAGGGTGCCTACTGCTGGAAATGATAAAAATACTAAATAAGTTATAAAAAAAGGGAACAAAATCAAATTTGTT
>CAZVPQ010000218.1:0-4907 GCA_964628675.1 uncultured Hyphomicrobiales bacterium
AAAAGAATAATAAATAAAAAAACCTCATCTTTTTCAAGATGAGGTTTTTTTTATCTAAAAACAATATATAAAATATTATTTTACCAATGACATTTTACCTGTAAGAACTTGATCTCCGACTCTTAATCTATAGATATAAGTTCCATTAGCCATAGCAACACCATTATTATCGACAGCTCTCCAAATAACACTATGAGAACCGGCTGATAATTCTTGGTTAACTAAAGTACTAACCGTATTTCCGAATAAATCAACAACGTCTAATGTTACATTTGATTTTTCAGGTATGTTGAATTTCAAAGTAGTAGCATCATTGAAAGGATTTGGTGAGTTAGGTTCAAGAACAACAACACCGTTTTCCGTATAAGTTAATGTTACTATATTTGAGAAATCATCACAAGATTGAGTACCGTTTATATCAATTTGACGTAATCGATATTGATATGTAGCATTAGGAATAACATCGGAATCTACATAATTATATTCTTGTGGAATATTGGAAGTTCCGTTACCTTTGATAAAGTCAGGTAATGTAGTCCAAGAATTAGCTTCGTCGCCAACAACTCTTCTTTCTACATAGAAACCATAGTTATCAACTTCAGAAGCAGTTTCCCACATTAAATCTATAGCATTTTGACGAACAGATCCTCTGAAATAAGTTAGTTCGACAGGAATATCGCAATCAACATAGTTATAAGTATTACTATAACTTCTATTTTTGAGATAAGGACGAATCAAAGGCATCCAAGTACCTCTAGAGTAAGTTTTAGTCATTCCATCGGGAATACCTTCATGTCCCAAATGAGCATAAGCAGGATTACCAATTGTTGACATAAATTGGTTCCATTCGCCACTTCCAAGACCATTTTCATAAGCAAAGAAATTCTTATTAACTAAAACTCCAAATTTTGTTCTTTCTCTAAATGATTTTTCTAAGTTCAAGTAAATACCTGCACTACCATTTTTCTGAACATTTTGAGGATTACTATAATAAACATTAGTACATCTCATAGCAACTCTTGATTGGGTAGCACCCAATTCAAATCCATCTTCACCTAACTGAGATACTGAAACCCAATACGTACCTTTTGGAAGAACAATACCTTGTGGCAATAAAACAGTAACCATTCTTGCAAATTGACCTGTCTTACCTTCAACATCATCAACACCTCTGCGAGTTTCAATCAAAGAACCCTGAATAAGATTATTTGGAGTATTAACACCAGTGTACATTTGATAAGCTATATGGTCTGGAGCTTGATTTTTTTCTGCAAAATAAGCTTGATATCCAAATATTGTATCTTCTTGTACTAATTCAAATTTCATAGCGATTTCGCCTGAACCACCGGTACCACCCGGATCTCCAACTTCCCAATCGGGTGAATAAGTAGTACCAATACCGCCCATTTTGTAACCTCTGATAGTCAAACCACTTCCATACTCTTGGGTTTGCTTTGGTACGTCATTTTTTGCTTGATTCAAATTACTTTCGTTTGGAACGGGATCGTAGGCAAATACAGGACCAAATCTAATTGTAAAATTAGTAAATGTTGTATCGTTCAACGGTTCCAAATCACCTGTTTTATCGACAAAAACATTTGAGAGAACTACGTAGTCACCCGGAGGTGAAAGACGCGCATTCCAATTAGGCATTGTGATAGGTTCGTTTGCACCAGGTCTAAGCATTGGAATTTGTTTAACTCTACAATAAATAGCTTTTGTATGAGATAATATAAGTCGAGAAGAGTCTCGAGCCTGTTGATTTTTAAAAGCAAAAACCTTGATCATTGTTGTATCATTAGAATCGCCTGTCCAAATCCAAGTTGGTTTCGGGAAATAATCATTATCAAAATCTGATTTTTTAACAACAATTGATTTTATCCAAAACGTAGGAGCATTGTAATTAGTATTATTACTAATTTGAACTCTTATTGGAATAGCAGTTGCTTGACTAGCAGGAGTAATAGTATAGGGCCAATCAACTTCAACACTTGTCATTTCAATATCAACATCTTCGCTCTCAGCATATAAAATTCTAATATTATCTAAATAAATTTCATCTTTGTCATCAGGAATAGTCATAGGTGAAAGTTGATTATTTTTTGCATATTCTTGAATTCTAAATCTGAAATATTTTGCACCTTCATTTGCGGCTCTAATAAATGTATCAGGAATAGGTATGATTAATTTTTGATATTGGAAATCAATACCATCATCATAATAATCATATCTCAAACCATTTACAGCTCTTGGATTACTTGTTTTAGGAGGAGCTAATGCAGAATCAGGATCTGATTCAAGAAATCCTCTCATATATCCACCACCACCGAATAATGTGTAAGCAGACATTTTAGTTTCAGCTTTGGCACCCATTCTTCTTGGATGATAACGCCAATTTGCTTTGGGAATATTTGCAATCCATTTACCAGTTCTCCAATTTTCACTTGGACGTGCAAATTCTACTCTTAATTCATCAGGTGCTTGAAGTACTGCATACCAACTTGATGAAACTACTCTATGTTCAACACCAGCAATATCACCATCTGACCAACCTCTTTCCCAGTCATCTCTATTAGTAGTTCTTTGAACTGCTAATGACAATACTGCGCCTTCTTTTTTGTACATATCAATAGGGAATGAACGAATTTCATCGCCGCCCCAATGTCCCATTCCTATGGATGACGGTCTATGTAATTTAATACAAGGCGAGGATATTTTGAAAGCAGGATAAACTTCTTTGTTGTTACAGAGGAAGTCACCACGCGGTGGTAATGGATGTCTTGAAACATTCTCTCCATTAACAACAGCGGCTCCAACACTTACCCATTTGAATACGGAAGGTATTGCAATAGGTGCATGGACATCGTTTTCTACAACATGGAATTCATGAACATCATCAATAAAAGCTTCACCATTAGGAATATGTTTCATTACCCAGAATCTAATATTCAATGTATCATCATAGGGCCACATATCTTTGAAACCTTCACCTGTTTTGGGATCTTTTGGATCAACCATAATGAAAGCTTTCATCAACCCAAGATTAGTTGGGAATAATTCATTTGGTTCAAATGGAGGGAAGAAAATTTCAACAAATCCATAAGGGGGAATTCCATTGAAAGTTGGATCTAAAAGATTTGAACTATTATAATATGCACTATTCATTGTATCAGCTTCATAATCTTGACCTTTAAAAGTTACTTTGGAAAGTATAACCTTTGAAAGAGCAGCTTCACCATGTTTTGATGCTAATGCTAAACTATCAACTTTAACAATTTTATTGTATAAAGGTCTCTTTGTAGCTTGATTGATAATAGCACATTTGACTCTAAAATTAAGATCTTGAGATTGGAAGTTAACTCCACTGGGACCTTGAATATCATTGGTCAGGTTTTCAAGAATAGCAACAGGTTGAAGTTGTCCAATTTGTTCATGACCGGCAAGAATTTCATAATTTTTAGCTTGGCTTGTTAAGACCTCTCTTGTAAAGTCAGGGCTATCTTCTTCTAATTCTCTAACTCTAAAGGAAATATCACAAACTCTCAATGAGTTCTTCCATTGCTTGAATTTAATTGACTGTGATGCTTTTGGTAAAGAAATACCTTGCAATCTAAATTTATCCCAAGCATAAGTCGATTGAGTATATTCACCAGCCCAAGGTAATGTTCCTGTATAAGAAGGATTACCTATGGCGAGTTTTGAATCGTAATCCAAATGGCGTGCAATACCTGCAACACCGGAAGCAGTATTATATCTGAACAATTCATCTGCAGGATAAAATCCTAACCACGTTTCTTTTCTTCCTCTGAATCTCTGATATACATAAGTAATACTACTATCGCGTCTATCTAATATTATTTGGACATTTGACGACAAATAACCGTCATCTTTTGGTTCTAATCCATCGGGATTAGTTACATTGAACGTATATCCGGGTGGATACCAAATACCATTACCTTTAATTTGGTCTTCAACGATATAAATAATCAATTGGAAACCATTATTATCTCTGTGATATAATACTTTACCTCTATCGCGAGGAACTTTATTATCATCATCCCATTGAGACAACCATAAATCACCGTAAAAAGGCGCTATGACAGCGCAACCTTTGTTGGCAGCGAATTGGTCAGGTCTCTGAGTAGGATTTTGAGCCATATAAAGAGCTGTTTGGAAGCCCCAATCGTCAGCAGTAGCATCAGTAGTACCGTCACCGGATCTACCGCCTCTTTTGAACCAATCAGCACTCATATAATTATAACAGTCGTCCGGTCCCCAAGCATTTGATCTTACAGATCGGTCACCATTTAAATCATAATAGTAACGAGTGTTGCTTAGAACAACTGCCCCATTTGCAGATACATAAAAACTATCATATTGAATACCGTTAAAAACAAATTTGAAATTAATCGGTATTGGACCTGCAAAAGCATTATCAGTAGAGTCATCTCCGGTTGGGTCAGCAGGATTATGGAAGAATCTTAATCCTTCTTCAGGATGATCAATCCAATATTGAGCTTGTCTTTGGTTAGGACCACTTAATATTCTATGCCAATTATTAGCATCTTCGGTTGTGTCCATAATAATAGCACTTGGTCTCCAAGGCTCAGGCACAGCTCGTTCATAACTATCGACCCAATAATAACCGGTAGAAACAGCCGGACTATTTTTTGGATTTTCGATAGGATCTCCGCCCGCAACAAACGGATACGGATAACTTGTTTGCCATGGACCAAACTGAGGTGGTTCACCCAAGGTACTTTTTCGTTGCAAATCGTTTTTCTTTGTAGTACCGTTATCAGCAAAAGCATTTGATGACAACAGCAATCCAAAAACGACTGCAAACAATAGAAGAAATCTTTTCATAATAGATCCTGTAAAATAGTTGTACAAAACATTATTTAATT
>CAZVPQ010000219.1:0-4887 GCA_964628675.1 uncultured Hyphomicrobiales bacterium
CTATTAAAAAGATTACTTCATCATAAAAAACATCACCGAAATAAGTTCCCCAAACTATTTCGGGGTCTATTACCAATGTTTTAGATTTATCATAATCGCCAATTAAAAAGCTGACTTGATGTCCCTTGTTTAATTTAAATTCCGCAAAAATATCGGTACTATTAGTAGGATTTGTATTCGAATGCCCTTCTCTTACATAAGCTCTAGGTTTTTGTTCGATGATTGTTCCTTGAGAAGTGGAAATGCTTAATCCTGCATTAGGATTTAATAATAATTCATCAGAACCTTCGTAAATCATTTTAATGTCTTCTACATTTCCGCCCGGTCTGACAATAATATCATATTTAATATAATCTTTACCGTTGTCGTTTTGATGATCATTTTCATTATTGACATAGAAAACAAAATCAATATTAGGGTAAATATCTTTATAAACTATTTTTTTGTAATTATAAACATCTGTAACACCGTCATTTCCGGTATAAGCATTATAATAATTAATATAATCATCGGATTTGTCGAAAGAATTAATTTGAGGAAAAGGATTCGCCCCTTCTAACCTTACATCAATTCTATGAGATTTAAATGTTGTTTGTTCGTCATATCTTGCAAAATCGGGTAAATATTTTCTATCATACATTGATGTTTTAGTCTTTTTAATAGAAACATTATAAACTTCATAACTAAAACCATCATATTTTAATTGACATTTAAAATTATGATTATCATATAAAAACATGACATCATTTCTTTTGTTGCCATACTGATCAATTATTTGACCTTTATTCTCAATAAAACCAACCGAATTGTTCGAATTTATTTTTGAAGTCATCGGTTCGGAATTTGCGATTAAAATCATAGAAAACAAAAAGAAAATTGCTAAAAAAATATTTTTTAACATAATCAACCCCTATTTAATATTTTATAAGTTTATAATTTTTTACTAATTTTCTGTCAAAATAAATTCTTATGAAATAAATTCCTTTATGTAAATTACTTATATCAATTTTGTATATACCCTTATTGTCTCTGTATAATTCTGTCGTTAAAACACTTTTTCCTAAAATATTAGAAATTTGTATTAATACATCATTATAAAATTGTGAATTTATTTTTACATAAACAAATTCATTTGCAGGATTTGGATATAAATTAATAAGATTATTTATAATTTCATCTTTAACAACATTTATATCAAAGTTAAAGGGTTTGCTCAACTCTGATATACAAGAATTATCATCGGTAACCTGAACGGAATAAATGCCTGATGAATCCGGAGTATAAATTTGCGAATCTGCTCCCAAAATAATTTGATTAAAAACAAACCACTGATTCCCTTTTTTCGCACTTGATTGTAATTGCTTGCCTATTTGTTTGATAATCGGCTTCTCAGGAATAGGGTTAATAGTTATATTTATTACCGATGAATCTTTGCATTTATTAATTGCTTCTTGAATTAACGTAACAGAGCCAAGTCCTGTATTATTCCATAGTACTTTAACACTTGAATCGCTTTTATTTATTATTATGCCTGATGTGACTGCCCAATTATTAATATTCTCTGTATAATTTTTAGCTAAATAAACAGTTTCTTGATTAATACAAACATTGTCATCTCCTTCAATAATCGGGTTTGGCTTTTGATTAATGAATATAGGCAATGTCAAAGAAGTTGAACAAGAAGTATTGATATTGGTTTTAGTCAATCCGATAAATCCTTTTGCTGATGGCAAATTAATATCATTCCATTGGATTTTCACTGTATCAGCAGTTTCGGAACCTATAATATCGCCATTTGAAACAGACCATTGATTTATTGTTTGAATGTCAGTATCTGTATAATAAAAATCAATATCTTTTTCGCAAGCTTCATTATTTCCATAGATGTGGGCATCGGGCTTAGGAATGATTTGTATTTTCAAATTTATGGTTTCTTGGACACTATCGGATTTGTTAATACGAATCAAACTTATTTTGCCGATTCCATAATTTCCCCAATTTACAGTTACTATGTTTTGAGTGCTATCCCCGATGATTATTCCACCGCTTATTTGCCACAAAAGATATTTTGTGCTATCTGAAAAAGTGCTGTAAATTAAACTTGAATTTTCACAAACTATTGTATCTCCCAAAATTAGTTCATTAGGATTATGATTGATTGAAATAGTTTGTAGCAGTGAATCCCTGCAAGCGGTTTCAACATTTTGTTGGAAAAGTTCAATAAACCCGGGACCTGAATTGCCCCATTGAACATAAATGATGCTCGCTGTAGCAGAACCTTGAATCTGTCCTCCAACGACAGTCCATTGGTTTTTTATTTTTGAAGATGAAGTTGTTTTATATGTATGAATGGAATTTACAACAACATTTGAGTCACCGATGATATAAGGTTTAGGCAAATCGAATATTTCGATATTAATTTCATTTGAGTCTCTACACCCGCTTGTTTCTGATGTCTGAATTAATTTTAATAATCCTAATGTATCTTCTTTCCATTTTATTTCAACTATGTTGCTTGTATCCGAAGCTATAATTTTTCCACCACTTACTATCCATTTATTTAAAACATTAGGCAAATTCATTGTTTGATATAATGTAGAAATATTTGGACAAACTTTATTATCACCCGTTATTTCAGGTATTTCGATTTTCGGGTAAATATCAATTTCGGCAATCGAAGAATCCATACAAGATGTTATTTTGTTTATCTCAATTAATTTAATCTCTGCTTTGCCGGAATCCAGCCATTGTACTAAAAGAGTATCTTGGTTTTTTTCACTGATGATAGTACCACCGGTAACAGACCATAAATAGTCAAATCCGGATTTATCTTTTGCTCTATAATTTTCAAAATGTTCGCTGCAAACAATATTATTACCTTCAATATCAGGTTGTGGCAATTCATTGAAAGTAAGGTCTATGCCGTTATCCTTTCCAATGATTTTCGGGTGAGTGGATATTACTCTTATTCGATAATTATTACTTGTTATTACTTGGTTTGGTATAAGTGCAGTGATAGTTCCCGAACCTGTTGAACTAATGGAACCAATATCTAAGAATTGAACAAATTGTCCCGATGCATTTGATAGTTGAGCAATAAATTTATTTCCTGTTGTAAAAGTGCCTGATGTATAATAAGGAATTTCAATATAAGAATCAGCACACCAAACACCGCTTAAATTATCTATCCAAATACTGTCATCGGGCAAAGGATCGCCGAATTTTGCTAAATAAGCGTCTTCATTACCTCCTAATTCGGTTTGATATGCACCTGCTGTTGCAATATTATATGTGCTTTTTGTATATCCCGTAATATAATATCTTGACTTATTGTCAAAATCAATTCCGTGCCCATATTCAAAATCCGAACCGCCGTAAAATGTTCCATAAGTTAAATTTCCGAGAGAATCAAAAACAGCGATAAATGCATCTTTTTCACCTGAATTCTCCGTTTTAAAACCATCGACTGTTGCAATACTATCATTACTATAAGTATCGCCGTTTACATATAGCTCATTCCAAGGATTAGCATCTCCTGCATTGCCATTATCTTCATCTTGCCCACCATAATAAGTCCCCCACAATCTATTGCCTTGGGTATTGAATTTGGCAATAAATGCATCGTTTTCTTTAGATGCCAAGCCCTCTTGGTGAACTCCTGATGTTGCTATTCCGTTAGTACTATTTGTATAACCAATCAAAGAAATATTATTTTTCCCGTCGCAGGCAACTCCCCAGCCGAAATCATTATTTTGACCTCCGTAATAAGTCCCCCAAACTCTCTGCCCGTCAGAAGAGAACTTAGCAAGAAAAGCGTCCCAAATACCCTCAACCGAATCTTTAAAAGCATTTTCCGAAGCCATTGAATCACTACTTTGAGTATATCCTGCAATAATTATTTCGTTAAAAATATCTGTACAGACTTCCATTCCTACATCAAACCCACTTCCACCATAAAATGTTGACCAAAGTCTATTTCCGTTTGTAGTGAATTTGCTGATAAAAGCATCGTTTACTCCACCGAAAATTTCTTGATAAGCTCCTCTTGATGAAATATTATATTCACTTGTCGTACGACCTACGAAAATTATATTTGAAAATCCGTCAATCGTTATATCGTTTATATTATCATCATACAAGCCCCCGAAATAGGAAGACCAAAGCAACTGTCCAGAGGAATTGAATTTTGCAAAATATGAATCAATTTCGCCACCACCATAATTGGTTTGATAAGCTCCCGCTGTAGCCATTCCGGTTTTACTTTTGGTCCAACCTCCGATAATTATATTGCCATCTCTATCACAAGTAACAGTATGCCCGGTATCGTAAGCTCCTGCTCCATAATATGTCGTCCATAATCTTTGTCCGGCAGAGTTAAACTTTGCAATAAAAGCATCTTTTTCTCCTGCTAATACGGTTTGATATGCTCCGTTAGTAGCTATATTTTCAGTTGAAGCTGTATAACCAACGACAATTACATTGTCATTTTTATCAGTGCAAACGCCTAATCCTACATCATCATTACTATCACCCAAATATGTCCCGAACATTAAATAAGGGTCAATTATTAAGGTTTTATTATTTTTACTTTTGTTATAATTGAAAGAAACAATATTATCTTTTAATTTATATGAGACATCTGCCAAAGAATTATCTTCTGCAATAATACTCATTGGGATATTCTCAATAATATTAGCAATAGAAGTTGTAATTGAAAGTTTATTTCCGTTGACTAACTTGATATTATCAGCACCATCATATTTTAATTTAATATCGTTTATATTCCCGCCGGGTCTGACAATAAAGTCGTATTTAATGTTAGAGGGGAATTCATTTTTTGCAGAACTTAATTTTGATTTATGATAATAAAAAATTAAATCTATATTA
>CAZVPQ010000220.1:0-4884 GCA_964628675.1 uncultured Hyphomicrobiales bacterium
ATTAGTAAGTATAATGAAGCAAAGATAAGGAATGAATAAAAAATAGCATTTATTAAATTAATTTCCCAACCAAAAAAAGCAAGCAAGAAAAACAAAAGAGCAATAATAAGTGTAAATTTCATCAGAGCCATAAAAGGGAATTTAATTTTTTCATTTATTATTTTAATTTGTTTTTTTTCTCGTTTTCTTATTCTTTTTTTCTTTTTTTTGTCAATTTTAGCTTTTGCTTTAAGTCTTTTTGCTAATTCCTTATTCTCGGCTTCTTCTCTAGCTTTCCATTCTTTTTCACTTTTGATTTGTTCCGGATTTTTTTGATTATCTTTAGCCATATTAATCTATTTATTAATTAAACTGATATTTCAATTTTCAATGATTCTGCTATGTTTTTAATAGCTATGGAGACTTCTGAATCTGGCTTACTTTTCAATAATAATTCTTGCTGAATAATTGATTTTTTTACTATTCTGTCATAGGGAATAAATCCCATCATATTAAGTTTTATATTCATAAACCTTTGCATCGCTAAATTTAATTTATTCGAGAATTCTTTAGCATCATCGTAGTCGATTACGTTATTAACTAAAAGTTTTATTTTGTTACTTTCGAATAATTGTAATAATATTTTAATCAATCCATAGGCATCGAATATTGATGTTGGTTCATCAGTGATCATTAAAGCAATTTCGTCAGCAAAGCTACAGCATTGAATAAGTTCATTTGTGCCTGCAGGAGGAGTGTCAACAATCACATAATCAAAATCGCTGTTTTTTTCTATATTTAAATAAAGTTCGTAAAGATTAGCGGGTTTGATTTTACTAAATTTATCGGGTATAGATCTATCAGCTAATAAATGCAAATTCCCTGACAATTTATATAATGCATCATTAAAATCAACTCCGTCGATATAAACTTCGGGTAATCGGATTTGTGGATCAACGCTAAATAATTGATGTTGATGTGGAAAGAACAAGTCGGCATCCCAAAGCAAAACTTTGTAATTCATCTCGGATAGGGCGTAGGCAATATTTGCAGCCAAAACAGTTTTGCCTGTACCAGATTTACCACTACAAATTGTCAAAAAAAATGGTGAATTTTGTCCCAACATATTATTTAATTATTAATTTTTAATATTTATTATCAGGTATAACGATTTTACCTATAAATTCTTTGCTCGCAGGTTCAATATCATCTGGAATATTTTGACCGTTAGTAAAATATGCTAATGGTATTTTATATTCTTTTAATGCCGTGATAACCGGACCAATAGAAGCCGCTTCATCAAACTTAGTTAGTATAAGTCCACTTGGATTTAGTTTCTTGTATTTTTGAAAAGATTGAATCAAAGTTGCTGTATTAGTCGTGCAACTATGAACTAAATACGAATAATCAGGACTTAATAAGTCGATAATAATGCTTAATTCATTCAAATGCTCCGAGTTATTTTGACTTCTCCCGGTAGTGTCAATGAAAATAAATTCTTTATCTTTTGCTTTAACAATTAATTCTCTAAGTTCCTTGGGAGTATAAGCTGTGTCGAAAGGTATTCCTGAAATAGTTGCATAAGTTTCTAATTGGTCACTTCCACCAACTTTATCGGTATCGGCAGAAATTAAATATACATTTGATTGGAATACAAGCTTAGCGATATTAGCTAATTTTATTAGAGTTAAAGTCTTTCCATTTCCTGTAGGTCCAAAGAACAATGCAATTGTTTGTTTTTTGTTATTTTTAAAAGGAGTAAGAATCTGAATATTTTCAGTTAATAATTGTTTAGCCCTTTTTTGAGCTTTTTGAAGATTATCAGCTAATCCATCAGTTGATAGTTGGCTAATAATGGACAAAGAAATTTCTTCAGAAATATCAGCTTTTATTAATTTTTTATAAATTATCGTGAGTTCAGGTGTTAAACCATTTAAATATTTGTATTTAATAGAATCAGAAATGTCGCGAGAAATTGATTTTAATTCATTAATATCTTCATTGATTTTAGCTAATAACATTAATGATTCATTATCATTATTATCTTGTTTTTTATGCCCATTCTGAACTAATTGATCAACCATCTCCTTGTATTTAATGAAATTATTACGCATTGGTTGGTCTTCTATTGCGGCAACAATTTCAAAATATTCATCATCATTTGAGTCTGAGGGTTTGATAGTTCTAGTCGATAGAATAATAGCATCATCGCCTAACTCATTGTAAATTTTAAGTTTGCCTTCTTTCAAATTTTTTGCTTGATATTTTTTTATTTGCATTTAACATAGACCAACATTGATTAATAATTTAGAAATTTCAAGGAAAAATTATGCCAACATATATCCTCTTTTATAGAATATCAAAATAGTTCGAATTAGAGTAATAATTAAAAGATTTGTTAATATAGTCGTCTCTGAAAAAAGCAATATAATCAAAAAATGAAGTTTATTATGAACTTATTTGATAGTGTAAGATAAAAATTGGATTTAGGGAGAATTTTTAATCATACTACCATAACCACGACTTTAAAGTCGTGGCAATTCAGTCGTGGCAATCATTATTTTTCATCAATACATTTGATAATTGACTATGGATTTTGCCATTAGTTGCAAGGATTGATTGTTTATATACATCGTAAGGATTTTCATTGTATTGAGTAATTTTTCCACCTGCTTCTTTAACTAATAACACACCTGCGGCAACGTCCCAAGGATTTAAATTGATTTCCCAAAAACCATCGAATTTTCCTGCGGCAACATAAGCAAGGTCTAATGCCGCTGAACCTAATCTCCTAACCGGAATACCGCTTTTAACAACATCTACAAAGCTATCAACACAGTTACAAGGGTTTTGATTTACATTGTAAGGAAATCCAGTAACAAGGAAAGAAGTTGAAATGTTATTGTTCTCAGATACTTTCAGAGGTTTGTTGTTTAGATTGGCTCCTTGACCTTTTTGAGCAATAAATAATTCGTCGAGAATAGGATGGTATATAACACCACAAAGTAAATCCCCATTTAATTCTGCGGCAATGCTAACGCTAAATATGGGTATATTATGTGCGAAATTAACAGTACCGTCTAGTGGGTCAATAATCCATCTAACAATGTCTTGAGCTTCTACTCCTGTTTTTCCACTTTCTTCAGCCAAAAAAATATGTGATGGGAATTTTTTATGAATGTTATCAATAATGAAATTTTCTGATTTGTTATCATACTCTGTTACAAGGTTGTTTTTACCCTCTTTGTTAGATATTTTAAAATTAGTTCCAAATCCTTCTCTTAATATTTCCCCGGCTTTTAATGCCGAGTCAACAGCTATTTTTGTCAGATTTTCTATCATCTTAATGCCTGATTATAATAAAATTGCAATTTAAGAACAATTATTTTCTAAAAAAAATCAAGTTGTTGACTATTCTAAAGTGCATAACAATTTTCAATTTATTAATCAATAGAAAAATTCATTTTTAATTTATTATTTAGAGAATTTAAGACGCTCTGAGCTTCTTGCTTTGTTGAAAAGCCCCAAATCTTGACTTGATACATTGGTTTTGTATTTTCAATATATCTTTCATAATAAGTTTTAAATCCTTTCTTTTCCCAAAAATCAACTTTTTCTTTGGCTTGGAGTTCAGAAGGAAGTAATTCCGCATTTATTTCATAAGGTAAGATTGTGGGGTCTAACCATTTTAACTCAACACGTCTATTATATTTTTGTTGCCAATCCTCTGTTTGTAAATAATAAATAGGTTTGTGGTCAGCCATCCCTTTAACAACTATTCTCTGAGATGAAACTCCCTTAGCTACTAAATAATTTTTAATTTCCGTTGCCCTATCCAATGATAGTATAGCATTCTGCTGGGCATTCCCTTCCAAACTGCTATACCCAATTAACTTTATTTGAGAGTTTGGATTATTATTTAATAGCGAAACTAATGAATCCAAACCCGATTTATATTCGTCATCAATAGTTTTTGAATTATAATCAAAATTTGCCAAAGATTGATAGCCTGCATTTCTTAAAGTCGGGTTTAAAATTAATTTAAAATTATCGTGTTTTTCTGTATCATAATTTTGAAAAGTAAGAGAATTGTTAATATACTCACTATTGTAGAAAGTTTCATTTATTGGGAGATTTATCTCATAATATTTCTTCTGAGATAAAGCTATTTCAACAATAATATCTTTTAAAGTATTATAATCATTGTTAAATATATGATAAAAACGTCCTCCTGTTGCAGATGATAAATATCTCAACCGATAACTGTCTATAGAATTGCCTATGCCTATAATATAAATTGGAATATTCTTTTTTTGTGCGAGCAATGCAACATCTTTAATAGAGTATATGATAGATGAATTGTCCGAATTATGTGTTATTATAATGCAAACTTTTGACGAATTAAACCCTTTGGAAAGTCTATTAACAGTAAAATAGGCGGCTTTATTAATGGCATTTAGTCCGTTTGCTTCATTTAGTTCGAGGTTGTCAAATTCCCATAATGCTTTTTCTATTGGCGATAAAGCGAACATATATTGATAATTCTGATTAAAAGTAGAGAACATCATATTATCGGCAGGGGAGAGATAAGGCAAACTTTGTTTTATTTGATTTATTATCTCTTGACTGTGTGAATTAGCCGCTGAATTATCTAAAGCTATAGCAATATCAATATTCGGCAAATTTTTCAATCCTATTTCGGAAAAACCATTTGGAATTAATTCTATGTTTTTATCTTGATAATCTTGATTTACTTTCCATAATAATTTTTCATTATTGTCAGAATATCCTGATAGGAAATTGCCGTAATCATCAAGAATTATCGTACGTAATGTAATATTTTTATTTACCGGGTCAATTATCTTTTGCATACATTTGATTTGAGAAGGTTCTGTTAGTAAAGTC
>CAZVPQ010000221.1:0-4838 GCA_964628675.1 uncultured Hyphomicrobiales bacterium
ATCTTTAAGACACTTTATACAAATAAATTATGGGCTCTCTAACATTGCCAGCAATTTAACTTGGAATGCTAATTCCTTCCAAGCAGGTTTATGAATAAATTATAATATACCAAAACCTGAATTCATTCCGCCTCAAGATGCTCCTTTGCCTGAATTACCTTTGCCGCCAAAAGATGAAGATTTGTTCTTTACTATAAATGTTTCCAATGCAGGCAACAATTTGAATTCAGGGGACACGGTTGAAATACCGATTTACGAAAGAAAATTTATTAATAAACACCAAATTTTACCAATTATTTTCTACGAGCATAATTCTGCACAAATGGTAATGCCGCCTGATTCAAAAATCAGAAGCGAGGAACAAGCTCAAAAAATTAGTTACAAAATAGTAGCTCAATATTTGAAAGAAAATAGTAATGTTAATGTTCAAATCATATCCTCAAATCTTGATAATGAAGATTCAAGTATAGTTAATAAAAGAATAAAGAATTTGCTTGATTATTTTTATAAAAATACTGTTTCAAAAGACAGAATTTCTGTTTCAAGACAAAATCAATCATCAAAAGGATTAGGCAGAAAAGAACTAATTGAAGATAAGATTTACATTAAATTTAAATTTTCCGATAACACCAAAATGCTAACTTATCGAAGTGATACAACAAGTAAAAGAATAATAGAACAAATTGATTTTTCTGTTGTTCCGAGAATTAAAGCAACTTTTCCACCTGTAACATTAAGCGGTGGGTTTTACGTTAGAAATTTAAAAGTTTTCGATATTTCAAATGAACAGATGACTTTTACAATGAAAGAAGATATTTTCAAACAATTAGATTCTGTTCCAAATTTCAAATTGCTTATCAAAGCTACTGCAAAAGATGCGGTATGGAAAGAAAAGAAAGAGAATTTTGTTGTTAATTTGAAACCTGTATTAATTAACGATGGTATTTTTGAGAATATTATATCGGATATTGAACAAAAGAATTATGTCAAGCAATTTGTTCTCGGTTTTTGCAATTTTGATAAATCTAATTTTTATGCTGTTAATAAGGAAGCTATTGATATAGTTAAAAAAGCATATCAAATGCATAATATTATCGAAATTATACCTTTGTTTGATTTCTTAGGTGCAGAAGAGCATAATCAGCAACTGGCAATGGCAAGAGCGAACTCAGCTCTAAAACTTCTTGGTCTTGCTCAGTCTGATGTTGTCATTACAATACCCAAAAAGTATTTCTTCTCTAACTTTTCGCCTTACGGCAGGATGCTTAACCGTGCTGTTGTGATAAGGATAAAAGATATTAGCACCAAATAAATTTAGCTTAAATACTTCAAATAATTTAAATTTGTAGTTCTTGTTTATAAATATTGGAGAAAGAATTGAGTAAATATATTAAACTTGTGATAGTCGTCTTGATATTAAATTCAATTAATCTATTATCAGTTGAAAAATTATTACATCCATATAATTTGAATTTCGAATTGGACGTCGAAAGCGCTTTGCCCGAAGGCTGGTATATGCCTACACAATATGAGGCAATGGGATATGTTGGCCTCGGAGACACTATGGCTTATTCCGGAAAATATAGTTTAATGCTGATGCTCCCCAAAGGAAAGAATCCCAAAAACAAAGGTATTGTTTTTCAGTCAATTGATGCCAATGATTATGTGAACCAAGAAGTTGTGTTCAAAGCTTATTTAAAACCCGATGATTTTACTGATTCCACACAATCTCATATTTGGATTAAAGTCCATAATATGGACGGAACTATAGAAAAATTTGTACAAAGCGATTCACTTATTAAAAAAAATAAGGGTTGGACTTTGTTCGAAGTTAAAGCTAAAATTGGAAGCAAAGCTTCAACTATTAATTTTGGAGTGAGTTTGCAAAATTCAGGTTTTGTTTATATGGACAAAGCCTCATTTTCATTTAATAATATAGATAAAGAAGGAATAGACATTGACTATCACCCATTAACTAAACAGGCTGTTAGCAATTTAGTTGCTTTTGCTAAAATTTATGGAGTTGCAAGATATTTTTATCCCGGATTTGAAGCAAGCAAAAACAATTGGGAAAGATTTGCTCTTGATGGAGTAGGACTTGTAGAAAAAGCTCGTAGCAATGCAGAATTAAAAGACAATTTAATGAACTTGTATTTACCTATTACTCCCACATTAGAAATTAAATATTTAAATCAAAAAATCAACTTAAAGAAAGAGAAAAAACCGGCAAATGCAATAGATAAAATAGCTTTGGCTTGGTTACATATTGGAGCTGAACTTGGGATTCCGATAAAACATTTTCTTAGCGTAGTAAGAAATCTTTACTTGCCCCAAAGACAAAGAGAAGCACCCGTCATTCAATATATTGATGCATTAAAACTTAGAGGCAAAAAAATTAAATTAAGTGTTTATGCTAAAGCCAAGGTATTATTGCCTGCCGGTCAAGCTCAGATATGGTTAGGGATTGATAACGGAGAAGGCAAAATATCAGTGATGGAAACTAATTCCGATCAACCTATAATTAGGAACAGATGGCAACGTTATTCTATCTCTGCTGTTGTTCCGGAAAAAGCAAAAGTTATTAGAATCGGTTTGGCACTTTTTGGCGAAGGAACTGTCTTGTTCGATAATGTAAAACTTACAAATCTTGACGACAAAAAAGATCATAATAATTATGCTCGTAATTCAGGTTTTGAATTGGGCAAAAATAATGTGCTTAAAGGTTGGAAATTGCCTAAATCATCAATAAAAGCGGGCTATACAGCAATATTGAGTAAGAAAAAAGCATATAAAGGCAAGCAATGTCTTCAAATAATCTCTGATATAAATACCAAAATCACAATGCCTGAAATCGGTGAGAAATATACTGATTCATTAAACGATAGTCTTAGGTTTATTATACCTTTGACTGTTTATGCAGATTCTAATACAACTTTACCTATTCCAAATTTTAAAAAGATTAAATCTAACAAACCGGATAATTTTGTTTATAAAAGCAATGACAGACAATCAAGATTTGCAGTAGTTACAATCCTATGGAATATTTTTAGGCATTTTGGTCTAAATATTAATCCTAAAACAAATTGGGACGAGATATTAACTACAACATTTACTAAAGTTGCAGTTGACTCTAATGAGAATGAATTTGTCAATTCATTGAATTGGTTACTGGCTCAGATTAACGATGGGCAAGCTAAAGCTTGGACTAATAAAGAGGATTATTTATTCGGTATTCCTTTATTATGGAAATGGATAGGAAATAAATTAATCGTTTACAAAACAGATAATCCTGCTAAAGATATTCCTATTGGTTCGGAAATATTATCAATTAATGATGTTGAAATTCATAAATTAACTAATAAATTCAAAGAGAGAATTTCAGCAAAAACTCAACAATGGGCAAATATTAGAGCATCTGCAGAAATGAGAGCTGGTTCCGAAGGAAGCCAATTAAAACTAAACATAAAAACTCCAAAGGGTGAAATTAAAAATTTTGTATTAAAGCGTTCTGTATTATTAAGTGAATTATCAGACTCACGCCCCCCAAAATTTTATGTAATCCAAGATGGATTTTACTATTTGGATTTATCTACTATTACCGATAGAGGTTTCAAAAATTTAGTCAAGGATTTAAAAAAGAAATTTACGGAAGCAAAAGGGTTTATTTTCGATGCTAGAGGCAATAGCGATTTATCTCCGGATTTTCTTGGAATGTTTTTACCCAATACTGTAAAATCAGTGAGCCGCAAAATACCTGTTTTTACAAAACCAGGTGACAAACCCTCGGTTTTCTTTACTATTCCCAGTGAAATAACAGCTAAAAATCCTTCTATAAAAGCAAATATATTATTTTTGACAGACGAAAGAACTTCAGGGAATGCTGAAATCATTGTTGCCTTAGCAAAATATTATAATATTGGAGTATTACTTGGCACTAAAACATCGGGGACAGCCAACGAAGTATTTGGAATTAATCTCCCCGGTAACTTTAACGCATCAATTGTAAGCATGCTTGTAGAAATGCCCGACCAGAAAATAAATTTGAATTCCGGGGTACAACCTGATATGGAAATCAAACCGACTATTAAAGGAATAATAAATGGCAAAGATGAAATCTTAGAAGCTGTTTACGAACTCATTAATGGGGATAAAGGGAAAAAGTAGTTGTTATTATATCGCAAATAGTTTTATCAAGAGCTTGTACAACAAGGGGAATCAACCCCTTGTTGACAAGTATTCTATCTATTAATAATTTTCTGCTTTAATTTCAAAATATGCCTGAGGATGATCGCAAGCAGGACATTTTTGAGGTGGTTTTTTCCCGAAATGAACATATCCGCAATTTCTGCAAATCCAAAAAACTTTTTCTTCGCGTTCGAAAACTTTTGCATTTTCGAGATTTTTCAAAAGTTTATTATATCTTTCTTCATGTTCTTTTTCGACCATTGCAATCGCAGTATATGCCGCGGCGATTTCTTTGAATCCTTCTTCTTTTGCAACTTTCGCAAATTCAGGATACAAAATAGTCCATTCTTCATTTTCGCCGGCAGCTGCGGCTTTAAGATTCTCCTGAGTTGTTCCTATCCTGCCGGCAGGATACGTTGCTGTTATTTCAAGGTCTCTACCTTCTAAAAATCTAAAGAACTTCTTAGCATGTTGCTGTTCGTTAATTGCAGTTTCTGTAAAAAATCCTGCTATTTGCTCATAACCTTCTTTTTTTGCTTGTTTAGCGAAAAAATCATAGCGATTTCTTGCTTGTGATTCTCCGGCAAAAGATTTGAGTAAATTTTGTTCTGTTTTTGAACCAGCTAAATCCATAATAACTCCTATTAATATTT
>CAZVPQ010000222.1:0-2559 GCA_964628675.1 uncultured Hyphomicrobiales bacterium
ATTTAAATTAAATTTTCCAACTGAAAGAATTGCATTGTAAATCCCATCAGTCAAATTATTCGGTTCCCAAATTTGCGTGTAATTGCCTGCTTTAATATATCCTAAATTGATTTTATCAATCTTCTGACCTAATTGATTGTATATTATGATTGACACATTTGCAGGTTTATCAATAGTGTATTCAAACATTGTATTATCGGAAAATGGATTTGGATACGCTTTGAAACTTATTCCTGAAGTATTATTTTCAATTACAGGATTTGGATTAAATGTAATAAAATTCCAAACATCAGACCAATCGCTTGTACTATGCTCATTTTTTGTATTTACTCGCCAATAATAAGTAGTTGCTTCTTCCAATCCGGTATAATTATATTGAGCAAACATAAGCCCCGAAGTATCTATAACAGTAGAATTAAAATCGTTTTGCTTAGATATTTGAATTCTATAAGATTGATAACCGTCAACAGCAAACCAGCGAGTCTGTCCCGCCGTTGGCACTTGATGAGATTCATTTCTCGGATAATCTAAACTCGGACTTGCCAATTTAGTTTGGAAATGCCATACAACAGACCAATCGCCCATAGCATCATCATTGCCGGCTCTAACTTTCCAATAATATGTTGTATTATGTTTCAAATTTGAAAAATCAAAAGTATTGGTGTTTATATTTTCTTTTTCAATTATGTTTTTATCAAAAGTGTTTTCCTTTGATACCCAAAGAGTATATCTATCGGCACCGTCAACGGTAAACCACTTAATCTTATCTGCAATTAATACATCATAGCTGTCATCAAGAGGATAGCTCAAATCCGGCGGTGCAACAATTGTCGTCAAATTGCGAATTTCAGACCATGGACTTGTGCCGTCATTATTTGTGGCTTGTACTCTCCAGTAATATTTTTTATAGTACTCAAATCCCGAATAAACATAAAAAGTATCACTTAAAGTATTTTCTTCATGAATAATATTGCTCATAAGCGAATCGTCTGATATTTGCAAATGATAAGTATTAGCACCTGCGGTTGATGACCAAATGAGCGTGTCTGAAATTTTAAGCCCGCCTGCATAATTATCGGGATAGAGCAATTCGGGTTCACCTGCAGTAGTTATGAAATGCCATACTTTCGACCAATCACTCGTTCCGGCAGAATTCTTTGAATTAACTCGCCAATAATATCTAACATTGCTTTCCAAATTGGAAAATGCTTTAGATGTACCTGTTACACTTGAATCATCGATAATTGTCGTCGTAAAATTTTGGTCTTTTGATAATTGAACTCTGTAAGTATCCGCACCGGACATTGCTTGCCATCTTAAACTTCCGTTAATCGGGATACCGCGTGAATCATCGGCGGGATATATTAAAATTACTCCCGAAAGTCCTGTCTTGAACTGCCAAGTTTTAGACCAATCTCCCGAATTAGTATTAGACAAAGCTTTTACGTGCCAGTAATAATCTGTATTAGCAGTTAGATTGAAATATGAAACTGAAGTTGCAGTAATAGAAGAATCATTAATATTAAATTCAGTGAAATTTTTGTTTGTTGAAAGCTGAACGTGGTAATGATTGGCACCATTGACATTATTCCATACTAAAATTCCGTTAACGGCAATACCCTCGGAACTATCATTCGGACTTGGTATATATGGAGAACCCAAAACAGTTTCAAATGACCAAATATCAGACCATTTACTGACTCTTCCGTCATCGCTGGAAGCAGAAACACGCCAGAAATATTTTGTTTTGGAATCAAGTCCTGAACTATAATAAATTGTATCGGAAACATCTGTTACAAAAATTACCGAATCGGACATAGTTGTATCGGTCGAAACTTGAAGAGTGTATGTATCAGCTCCTTCAACCGGATGCCAGTTTAGAGCCGTGTTAATTTGTATTCCGCTACTGTTGTTTATTGGGTCTGCTAATTGAGGTTGCGGTAAAATCGTCCTGAAATGCCAAGTTGATGACCAGAAACTACTTTGCTGAGGATTGACAGCTTTTGTTCTCCAATAATAATCGCTGTTGTAATCTAAACTGTCAAAAGGCAATGTAGTTGATGCCACTCCGTTTGTATCAATAATCGTAGAAGCAAAACTTGTATCATTAGACAATTGAATATTATAAGTACTAGCTCCTGAAACGGAACTCCAAGAAAGATTTCCCGTTAGCTCTATCCCTAAGGAATCATCGGCAGGGCTTATATATTCAGGGCTTGCTAAAATAGTTGTGAAACTGCGCGTATCTGACCAATTACTTTCTGTTTGCGGACTCGTTTTCACTGCTTTTATATGCCAGTAATATTTTGTATTATTTTCGAGTGTGCTATTAGGAATAATAAACGAGTTAGTTGTTATTGATGATTGTTGAAATAATACAGGTGAAAACCCACTGTTAGTGGCAATTTCTAATGTATAATTATTCGCTCCTGTAACAGATTCCCAAAAAAGAGTATCTCCCAGCAAAACAGAAAAAGCATTATCATCAGGTGAAGTTAAAACCGGTTGTTCCAAAATTGTTGAAAATGTAGCGGCATCAGACCAATCGCTTGTATCAGT
>CAZVPQ010000222.1:2659-4827 GCA_964628675.1 uncultured Hyphomicrobiales bacterium
AGTATCATCATCATAATAGTAAGCACCTATGTCCGTGCCGATATAAAGTCTGTTCTTATAACCTTCTTGGTAGATAATACAATTAGCAGGTATATTCGGTAACGAGCCGGAGATATTAGACCAAGAGCCTCCACCGTTAGTTGAGTGATAAACTTTTTTGCCGGAACTATATCCCGAGCAAGTTATCCATATATCCTGAGCATTATCGGGATTTGATTCAATCCTCGATAAAGAAACAGATGAGGGCAAAGTTACAGCCGACCAACTTGTTCCACCGTTAGTTGTTTTCCATAAACTACCTTGCACTCCTGCATAAATATAATTGGAATCTGCATAAGCAATATGAAGTACTCTTAATGATGAAGTATTTGGCAAATCAGACATTTTTGTCCAACTCGAACCTCCGTTAACAGTTTTCCAAACATTAACATATCCTGCATATAGTGAAGAAGGGTTTTGTGGATTTAATTGAAAAGGAGTTACCCAATATCCGTCATCATTTGGTTTTAAATTTCTAACCCATGAAGCTCCTCCGTTAGATGATCTGGCAATACTTCCATAATAGCTTTCAGTGTACATTTGATTGGCATTATTTGGATTTATCGCCTCGTCCATTCCGTCTCCTGTAGCAGTAGTCATAGCAAAAGAGCTTCCTGTTTTAAGAAAAGTACTATTATCTTGCGCCCCACACAATACTAAATTTGAATTTGTTTGAGACACTGCAATTCTATAAAACTGTGTAATTTTAAGCCCTGAACCAATATATGTCCAATTTGTCCCTTGATTGGTAGAAATATCAACACCGCCATCATTAGTAGTATAAAATCTGTTTGAGGCAGGGAAATACAACATATGATGATCAGCATGAACTACTTCGACACCTCCCAAATCATACCAATATGTATTCAAATCCCAGTTTTGACCTCCGTTAGTAGATTCCCAAATATCAACACCACCGACGAACACATGATCTTCATCGCTCGGATCAACTGCAATAGTTAGATCGTACCAACCTTGACCATCTGTGCCTGTGCCGTCCGAAGAACTATTTAAAATATTTGGCGTTGTTGACCTTGTTGAGAAAGACTGTCCCGAATTAGTAGATCTATAAACACCGTTAAAACCACCATTGGATAGTGAAGATAAAAGATAAACATAATTACTATTACTTTCGGCAACAGCAATAGCAAATCTTGATGAACCGGAAGGAATACCCGATGTAACTTCCGTGAAACTACTTCCGCCATTGGTAGATCTATAAAATTGATTTCTTGTTGCGGCATAAACAATACTTGTATCACCGGGTTTCATTTTTACGTCGTAAAAACTACCTGAGACTTTTTGTGACCAGTGTGCTCCTGCATCGCTTGTACTATATAAACCTCCATTTGTTGCAACAAACAGAACATTAGTATTTTCAGGGTTGATAATCATTCTACGACAGACAATAAAGTTAGTTACTTGCAGTTGGAAACCTGTTGTGTTCCAGCTACTGCCTCCATTAGTTGATTTAAGAACTCCAACGGAATAAGTATCATAACTATCTCCATCACCAGTTGCGGCATACATTATATTACTATTGTCCGGATTAATTACAATATCACCAATGCCAAGAATTGATAAATCATCAGTATTTGTAGTCCAAGAAGAACCACCGTTTGTTGATTTCCATATACCACCGCTTGCCGCACCAACCCAAAGTGTTCTGTTAGATGAACCATTGTAATTAGGGTCTTCTATAATGCAGTTGATTCTACCCATTCCTGTATAGCCACCTGAGGCACCGGAAGGACCAACGAACTCCCAAGTATCATTAGTTTGAAATTTAGCGGAACTTTTTTTATTTATTTTATTTCTTGATTTAATGTATTGCTCATAAACATAGCCTCTCGGTGGGAATTTGCCGGTGGGATAAACTCTTTGTTCCCAAAACCATTCCCAACGTTTAAATTGTTTCCAACCGAGTCTTTCGGATTTCGGAGTTTCGGGAGTAATATTTTTATCTTTCCAATATTCATTGAAATCTTTTTGTATATCATAGAAATTATATTCTCTGCTTGGGCTAGTCCAATCAGCCTTATCAGATAATTGAGAGAATGCTTTCATATTTAAGAAAAGAAAACTAATTAATAACAAATTTATAAATAAAAATTTACTATACATTTTAT
>CAZVPQ010000223.1:0-4818 GCA_964628675.1 uncultured Hyphomicrobiales bacterium
TAAATACTAACATACGATGACTGAAAAAATGTTTGTACATTGCGATTGAATCACCCTGAGCGTAGTTGTAGGGCGTCTCACTCAATTTTCAAATATCATAATATATCAAATTTTTTCTTCCAATTAAGAATTTTTTTCAGCAACGTAGTTGCGATATATTTGTAGCATCAGAATTAAAAGAATTTTCTAAAATAATGCTCCCAATGATAAAGAAAAATAAGATTTGGTTTGCTCCCCTGCTGTTTTGCCGATTAGATTAACAATATTGTATTTAGCTTCAAGGTTTAAAGTTACTAAAAAAGCATCTATATCAATCCCCGCACCTAATCCAAAGCCAACTCTATGGTCAGTTGAGCTTTGATTTAAAGGAAGTGCAATGCTGTTGTAATTATAATCCACTGAATTTGATATATAGTTATAAGTTAACTGTCCTGTGCCGTATAAACCGACTATTGACCTTATTAAATAAAAATTTACACCGACAGTAATAGGCACAATGTTTTGCGAAGTTTCCAAAGATGCAACAGTATCCCCAGTAGTCGGGTCTGTAACATCAATTTTTGATTGAGGGAATTTATGCCAAGCAATCCCCCCCACTACAGAAAAATCATCACTCAAATCGAACCTACCGATGGCTCCAATGTGATATCCCAAGGATATACCACCTCTGATAAATTCAACAATTTCTGATTCACTCTTATAATCATTTGAATTATAAACATTATTTATCTGGTCATTAGGAGTAGATAATCCTAAATAAAAACCTACATTAGTCAAAGCAAAAGATTTAGTCGAAATGAATAACAATGATAAAGTAAAAATCACAATAAATTTTTTCATTATATTTTCCTAAATTTATAGAATAATTTTAAAATAAAACGATATAAAACTAAATTAATTGTGATTATCACAACTCAATTAAATTATTAAAATAAAATTTGTATTAGATGATATTATCTTGTGGTAAATAAATTGTGAATTTAGTTCCTTTACGCTGTTGACTTTCCACAGTAATCTCCCCTTTATGTAATTTTACGACATGCTTAACTATTGCCAAACCAAGTCCTGTACTATCTTTTGAACTTGATTTATTTATTTTGAAAAACCTATCGAAAATTCTTGATTGATATTCTTTCGGAATACCAATTCCCGTATCAATAACTTCTATTTTTATTTTATTATTCTCAATATCTGCATTAATGGTGATTGCACCTTTTTTTGTATAATAAATTGCATTAGCTATCAAATTAATAAAAACTTGCTCTAATTTGAAAGGATCAGCTTTAATCAAAGGAATATTATCAGATATGTTTAATATTAATTCCAGATTCTTTTCATTAATCTTCTGTTCAAATATTATTACTGAATTTTCAATAATTTCTTTAATATTGACATCTGAAAATTCAATATCAATATTCTCCTCTTCGAGTTCCGAGATAATCAATAAATCTTTGACTATGCCAATTAATCTATCAGTATTTCTCTTAATGATTTTTAAATATCTATCCATTAGTGCCGGGTCCTTTTCCTGTTCTAATGTCTCTATAAACCCTTTGATTGATGTTAACGGAGTTCTTAGTTCGTGAGAAATATTGACAACAAAATCTTTTTTCAAAATTTCCAATTGCTTTTTTTCCGATATATCATAAAATATTAAAACAATCTCGTCTTTCGTTTCAATATAATTCGCACTACACATATAATAAGATTCGCCAATTAATATTTCGCTTGTCTTACTTTTCTTATTTTTTCTGACTGAGCTTACTAATTTATTGAGTTTAATATCCCTCAATATTTCCCAATAAATATTATTCTTCACATCATCTAAATCAACAATTTTATTAAAACTCTTATTAGATATATTAATTTTATCATCTTTATCTATTAATATAAGCCCTTCCTGCATTGATGATAATATACTTTTTAATTGAATATTTTGCTGGTTGCCTTCTTTGAATAATTTATGTATTTTCGATGTCATTTCATTGAAACTATCAGCTAATTCTTTTAACTCACCTTTAGATTTTGTTAAAACTTTTATATCGAAGTTTCCTTGGGAAACTTTTTTTGCCGCTGTTGAAAGCTCATTTATAGGTTTTGTCAAGGATTTTGAAACAAAATAAATAATAATAATAGAAAAGAAAATTACTATCATAGCAATCAAAAGAATCTTATTTCTCATTTCGGAATAAAGTTTGTCGATATGGTCAACAAACAAACTAACTCTTGAAATAAGAATAGTTCTACCATTTTTGATGATAGGAAGAGCTACGTAAAGCATATCTTTATTTAAAGTATGGCTATGCCTGATTGAACTTCCAAAACCTTTTTCAAGTGCTTTCATAATTTCGATACGGGTTAGATGATTCTCCATATACGCTGGATCTTTTTCCGAATCGGCAAGGACAATACCTAATGAATCAATAATAGTAATTCTAATGTCCGATTGCATTCCAAATTTTTTGATAAAACTCTGTATTTTAATAATTTCATCATTTGTATAATATTCTAAAACATTTGGAATAAGAGCTTTATCAACTTTTTTCAAATCGGAAGTTAAAGTTTGTATGTAATTCTTTTTAATTGTTTGGAATGAAAAAATCAGTATTAATGAGGTTAAAACAACAATAACAATTAAATAAGCTAAGAATAATTTAGTGAATAATTTTTTCATATATTAATCATCAATTTTATAACCAATAGTTCTTATATTTTTAATAAATTTACCAGCCGGACCTAATTTTTCCCTTAAATTCTTTATATGAACATCAACTGTTCTATCAAGAACTCCTTTGTCGGAAATATCCAAATAATCAAGAATTTTATCTCTTGAGAAAACCCAGCCCTTTCTTTTTGACAATAAACTTAAAATTTTAAATTCCGTAGGTGTTAATAATATTTCCTTATCATTTACAAAAGCCGAAAATTTATTTAAATCTATTTTTAAAATTTCTCCAATAGTAATAATATCTTCAAAATCGAGTGTGCTTCTCCTCAAAACGACCTTAACTCTAGCAACCAATTCTTTCGGAGAAAAAGGTTTAGTAATATAATCATCAGCACCCAATTCCAAACCTAATATTTTATCTATTTCGTCAGCCTTGGCTGTTAACATAATAATAGGAATAGAAGCATATTTCTTTTGCTTTTTCAAATATTTGCAAATATCAATACCGTCAACATCAGGCAACATTAAATCCAAAACAATCAAATCCGGGATTTTCTTTTCCAAATATTTCAAAAGTTTAGTAGCGTTATTAAAAGTCTTTACTTTGAATTGTGATTTTTCAAGATTAATGGAAACGAGCTCCAAAATATCAGGTTCATCATCAACAACAGCTATTATTTTTTTTGACATAATTTAATTTATTTTTTGTGTCTAATTACTTTACCTTTTGCAATAAAAACAACATCTTCGGCAATATTGGTTGCCAAATCTGCAATTCTTTCAAATTTATCATATATTTTTAAATATTGCAACAATTCATCATAATCATCGGAATCGGATTGAATACTTTTCCTTATTTTTTTTCTCTTTTTATTTCTAAATTTATCGACAATTTTATCACGTTTGCAAACATTTTTTGCCAATTCAATATCTTCATCGATAAAAGATTTAATACTGTCATTAAGCATAGATACAACAATTTGAGTTATCTCAATAATATCTTCAATTTGGTCATCAGAGTAAGTTTTTTCAATAAGCTCAATAAAGCTATAAGAAATACTCACGCAATTATCAGCCATTCTTTCCAAATCATTATTCATTTTCAAAATCATTAAAATAATTCTGAGATTCGATGCTTTCGGTGCAAATTGAGCTATTGTCGAAATACAATTTTTCTCAATTTTTACTTCTAAAGAATTGGCTTTTTTTTCATCTTTTTTAATAATATAATTCAACACATCAATATCTTTATTTTTAAATGCGTTAGAACTATTGCTTATCATATTTTCCACATGATAAGAAAAACTAATAATTTTAGATTTGAGTTTATTTATTTCAGTATTTAACATTTATTTCTCCTGTTATTATCCGAATTTACCGTTAAGATATTCTTCAGTTTTTTTATCCTTAGGATTTGTAAACAAAGTTTTTGTTTTTCCAAACTCAATCAATTCACCAAGATACAAAAAAACCGTGAAATCCGAAACTCTGGCGGCTTGAGATAAATTATGAGTTACTAAAACAATTGTTACATATTCTTTTAATTCATTAATTAAAAATTCAATTCTATCCGTTGCTTTGGGGTCCAGTGCAGAAGTGGGTTCATCAAATAGAAGTACTTCCGGTTGCATAGCCAAAGCCCTTGCAATACAAAGTCTTTGTTGTTGCCCACCGGATAAAAAAGCACCCTTTTTATGAATATTGTCTTTCACTTCGTCCCATAAAGCGGCTTTAGAGAGCGATTCCTCAACAATTTTATTTCGTTCATCTTTTTGTAGTTTAATACCGTTAAGTTTATATCCTGCGATAACATTATCGTATATACTCATTGTTGGGAACGGATTTGGTCTTTGAAACACCATACCTATTTTCCTACGAACAATTATCGGGTCAATCTGATAAATATCTTCATCATATAAGCTAATAGACCCTTCTGTTCTGGCACCACCGGTGAATTCGTGCATTCTATTAATAGAACGAATTAAAGTAGTCTTGCCACAACCCGAAGGTCCCATAATAGCATTAACTGTATTTTTAGTAAAAGACAAGTTTATATCTTTCAAAACCTGTGTTTCATCATAGAATACATTTAAGTTTTTAATCTTTAAAATTTTACTTTCCATTTACGTGATAATAATTTAGATAATATA
>CAZVPQ010000224.1:0-4801 GCA_964628675.1 uncultured Hyphomicrobiales bacterium
AAGAGGGGATAAAAGGGGTGTGTACTATCGCAAACCTGAATTATTTGTAACAATAAATCTTTAGCATTGCGTAGCAATGGAATATTTGCTAATTATATTATATGCTGTAACTATGTTGGTAAAATAGAGAATATTGCTATTGAACAATAATTAAAATCAAACATTTTTATCAAAATAAAAGTCGGAAATTTTGTTTTGATTTTTTAATTGAATTTAATAAATATTCTTGTGCTGAAAACGGAGCTTCTTTTCCTTTGGGTTTAAGTTTTTCATAATTTCCGTCAGGTAGCAGTCGCCAAGATTTAGTATTGTCTTTCCAATATAAATCCAATAAATTTTTTATGGATTTTTTGAGATTATTATCATAAACAGGGAACATTAGTTCGACTCTTTTTTGTAAATTCCTTGTCATCCAATCGGCACTCGATAAATATATTTCTTCATTACCGTTGTTTTTGAAATAAAAAGCTCTGCTATGCTCGAGAAATCTTCCGATAATACTTCTTACTTCAATATTCTCGCTCAAACCTTTGATTTGCGGTTTTAAGCAACATATACCACGAACAAGTAGTTTTATCTTGACACCGTGTTTAGAAGCTCTGTAAAGAGCTTGTATTACTTCACTGTGGGCAAGAGAATTCATTTTAGCAATGATAAGACCGGGATTATCAGGAGTAGTGAATTCTGTTTCTCTGTTAATTAATTCTATAATTGACCTTCTTAGATTTATAGGTGCTACAAAGAAGTTTTTCCAAGCTTTATAATGAGAATAACCAGTAAGATAATTGAAAAGAAAAATAGCTTCGTTTGTAAAATCTCGATTACTGGTAAAAAAGCCAATATCAGTATATAATCTTGCAGTAGAATGATTATAATTACCGGTTGATAAATGTAAATATGTATTTAGTTTATCACCTTCTTTTCTTACAATGTACGCAATTTTGCAATGTGTTTTAAGTCCTAATATCCCATAGACAACGTGAACACCCACATTTTCTAATTCTTTTGCCCAAATAATATTATTTTCTTCATCGAATCTTGCTTTCAATTCAACGAATGCAGTAACATCTTTCCCATTTTCTGCCGCACGCTTTAAAGCGGCAACAACAGGCGAATTCATACCAACACGATATAATGTAATCTTTATAGCTACTACCTTCGGGTCATTGGAAGATTCGTTAAGAAGTTTTAATGTACTGTTTGTAAATGAATCAAAAGGGTGGTGAACAATAAAATCCTTTTTATTCATTAGACTAAAAATATCAGAATTTTCGTTACCTAATTCAGGCAATATTCTTGTTTGAAATGGTTTGTCTTTTAGTTCTCTCTTATCTATTTTCAATAAATCCATAAAATCCGTTAGATTTAAAGGTCTCTCGTGAATATAAACATCACTGTTATCAATTTCAAGTGAACGGCTAAGTAACTTGATAATATCTTCACTCATATTTTGACTCACTTCCAATCTAACGGCGGCACTACCCCAACGCCTTATCTTTAAATGCTCTGCAATTTCGGTTAATAAATCATCTGCTTCGTCTTCTGCAATTTCAAAGTCAGCATCACGAGTTACTCTGAAAGTATTAGATGTTATTATTTTTAATCCTGGAAAAAGTATATTAGAATGAGCTTTGATAATTTGTTCAACTAATACAAAATGATGTCCTGCCTCATGCTCGAGTTTTACAAATCGGTTTAAAACCAAAGGTATTTGTAAAAAAGCAATTTTAGTTTCTTTATTCTTATCTGTATCGTCTGTTATAAGAAAAGCAATATTTAGAGAACGGTTTATTACCCTGGGGAAAGGATGAGCAGGGTCTAAACTCATTGGAGTAAGTAATGGCAAAATACAATTATTAAAATGCTCGAATAAATATTCCTTGTCTTTTTTGGATAAATCTTTATAATGATGTATTATTATATTTTCTTTTTCCATAGCAGGAAGTATTTCTTTCATAAGTAATTCTTCTTGCTTTTTATAGAGTGGAACTAACCTATTTCGTATTTCATCTAATTGCTCTTCAGGAGTCATTCCATCAAAAGAGAGTTCTACAATTCCTGCGGCAACTTGCTTTTTTAAGCCGGCTACTCTAATCATAAAAAACTCATCTAAATTAGAACTTAGTATCGAGATAAATTTCAATCTCTCCAACAATGGATGCTGATTGCCTGAAGCCTCTTCCAAAACTCTTTTGTTAAACTCAATTAAACTTAATTCTCGATTGAAGAAAAAATCAGGAGAATAAGTTTCTATTCCCTTTTTAACTTTTCTATTTTTCATCGCAACTCCCCAAAATAATAAAGCATAATTATTTGATTTAACAATGATTATGCCAATAATACTGATATTAGAAAGTTATTTGATGTATAAAGTAAATTTATAAATTTATTTTTTATCGTTTGCTTCTTTTTGCTTCTTAAATTCAGGAGAAAACTTGTTTTCAGCCATTTTCGATAACCTGACAAAAGGTAAGCCAATTAATAAATATATAGCGGCAACTAAAAGACCTGTACCAATATAATCAAAATATGTAGCTGATAATCTTTGATATTCCTTAGTCAATTCAACCATTGTAATTACTGAAACCAATGAAGAATCCTTCAACAATGAAATAAAATCATTAGTTATTGGTGGTATTACAACTCTTATAGCTTGTGGTAAAATAATATGTTTTAAAGCTTGGAATTTTGTCATACCCAAAGATATAGCCGCTTCCATTTGTCCTGATGGAACTGAAAAAATTCCCGCTCGATAGTTTTCTGCCTCATAAGCGGCGTAGTTAACTCCTAAACCGATTATTGCCGCTAAAAATGGCGATAGTTGTATTCCAATATTCGGGAACGCATAATATATAAAATACAACTGTATTAGTAAAGGAGTACCTCTGATCAGTTCTATAAAAGTTATTGCTAATGTCGAAAAGGGAACAGGTGCATAAATTCTTACTAACGCAACAAATAGACCTAAAACAATAGCTAAAATCATTGATATGATTGATAAAACAATTGTAATAACAGCGGCTTTTCCTAAAATAGGTAGAAAGCTTATATATCTTTTTACATATCCATTAAAATCAATTTCAGTACCTTTGGTTTTTAGATATTGTAAATAAGCGGTATGTGGCACATTTGAGATGGCATGGTCGTCTAAAGAATTAGCCATCATAAAATTCCACATATTCCATTTTTCTAAAATCTCTCTTAATCTACCGTTTTTTCTTATTTTTACAATAACTTTATTAATTGCTCTAAGTAATAAAGTATCGCTTTTTCTCAATGCAATTCCATAACTAACTTGACCGATAGGTTGACCTGTTAATTTCAATTGCGGGTTCCACTTAGCATAATAAATCGCAATAGGTTGGTCTAATAACACAGCATCAAGTCTTCTAAGCTCTAAATCGGAATAAGAAGTGTTCTCATCTTCATAAGTTTTAACAATAACACCTTTGGTAGCTCTAAGGAATCTTTCAGCCAAAGAACCCGATAATGTTCCTACTTTTTTACCTGATAAATCGGAAAGGACTTTTATATTAGTGTTTTCTTTACGTACAACAATTTGTTCATAAGTTAAATAATAAGGTTCTGAAAAATTTACTACTTGTTTTCTGTCATCTGTAATTTCAATCCCATTAATTGCAATATCATAATCTTTTCTTGAAAGGCCGGGAATTAAACCGTCCCATTGATTTTGAACAAATTCTTCTTTAATATTTAATTCCTTAGCTATTTCTTTTATGATATCAACTTCAAAACCGATTAGTTCGTCAAGATTTTCAGGATTTTGAAAAACATAAGGAGCGCCACTTGATGCATCAGCCGCCCATCTTAATACTTTGGGTAATCCTTTGTTGTCTTCTGATAACAAAGGATTTGCTTGGATAAAGAGTAAACTTACAATAAAAATCAATTTAAAAAAGTAGAAATATTTTTTCATAATATATGTTTTATTAATCACTTAAAATTTTTAAATATTGTCTTGTCCTTTCATCTTTCGGATTTTGGAAAATATCGTCAGGAGTACCTTCTTCGACAATTACACCGCTTTCCATATAAATCACTCTGTCCGAAGCTGATTTAGCAAAGTTCATTTGATGTGTAACAATAATTTGTGTCATTCCTTCCCTATGAAGATTTTTCATTACATTAGTAACTTCTTCAACTAACTCAGGATCAAGTGCAGATGTTGGTTCATCATAAAGCATAACCTTAGGAGACATAGCCAAAGCTCTCGCAATTGCTACTCTTTGTGATTGACCTCCCGAAAGTTCATTTGGATGGCGATCAATAAATTGTTCCATTCCAACTTTTTCAAGTAATTGTACTGCTCTCAATGTTGCTTGTTCGTCAGATTCGTGTTTGACTATTTTGGGAGCCAATTTGACATTATTCAAAACAGTTAAATGCGGGAAAAGATTTAAATTTTGAAAAAGAATTCCCACACGTGATCGCAATGTTTGCAATTTAATTTGAAAATCATCATCGAAAAATTCATTCTCGTTTTGTTTAGATTTATTAACTAATAAAAACTTAGATTTATTTTTATGGTCAACCTTATTTCTATTAATATTGACCCCTGCAATTCGAATTATCCCTTCATCAGGTATCTCCAACAAATTCAAGCATCGTAGTAATGTGGTTTTTCCGCAACCTGATCTGCCAATTAATGATATCAATTCTCCGGGTTTTACCCGAAAATCAATTCCTTTTAGAATATGATCCTCATGATAATATTTATGAAGTCCTGTAACGTGTACTATATCTGTATTATCGTCAATTATATAATTGTCTTCTTGAGTAA
>CAZVPQ010000225.1:0-4784 GCA_964628675.1 uncultured Hyphomicrobiales bacterium
AACTTTTGACAAATTTTATGAAAATAAATTTGCTTTTTAACACAGTTCATTCTGACTGGTTACAAAATGTTAAAAAAAATGTTGGTTTAGATGAATTAGACCCACAACCTTACTGGGGATTTGATGATTTGAAACATAAAGCAGGAACTAAATTGCTAAATACTTTTTATGTCCAAGCTGATGTTAAAAAAGATAAAAAAACAAAAACAGAATATTATCATTACAATAAAGTATTAATGTTACAAAAATTCAACTTTGAGGGCTTTTTAAGGTGCTTGGAAGAAGGTATTATTTTAGTTGATTTCGATGCAAGAACAGGACATAATCATGGTACAAAATTTAGATTAAGACAAAATCATTTTCCTGATTTATATAAAAAAATAACTGAAATAATATGATAAACTGGCTACCCAACAATGTATATACATCATTGGATGAATGGTAGTTAAACTGAAACATTACGAACATTAATATACGGTATAGTAAAATGAATGTTAGATGTTTCAAAACGCCCAACTTTTCATATTCAAACCGTTAAGCTATCAAAAACAAGCACTAAATTCTACATCGACTTTAGATTATTCAAAAATCCCGACTATTATTATAAAATAAGCAAGAATCCGATGTTTAAATATTTTTTGAAAGGAAAAAATTATCTTGACTTTGTGCCCAAAATATTGGGTGCACTCCGGTTTGATAAATTAGTTATTTAACAATAATTATCTTAACTGTTTCTGTATATTCTTCAGTACTTAAATTACAATAATATACACCGGTAGCTAACTCCCTTGTATCAAATTTAATAAAATGTTGGCCTTCAGATATTGGTTTACAATTAATTACTTGAGCGACTACTATACCTAAGGAATTCGTTACTGATAAACTAACTTTAGCAGATTTATTTAAAGAATAAGCAATAGTTGTTATTGCTGTAACCGGATTAGGAATTATTGATAAATGATTATTGAATTCAACTCTAGTATTAACAAAAACGGGATTGAAATAATATTCATCGGATATGTTTTTGCAAGCGAACTCATTTATAATCTCAACTTTATAATTGCCTTCTTCACTTGGTTTGTAAGATTGTTTGTCAGCGCCAGTAATTTTTATATCATTTAAATACCATTGATAAGAAATAGCAAAACTTGATGTTAATGTTTTTTCATTCTCGCTTATTGTCGGTTTCTCGGGCAACGGATTTACTTTAATTACTTGCGTTGCACTATTCTCACAGCCATTCTCACTATAAGTATATGTTATCAAATGTTCACCTTCACCTGCCATATTAGGATTAAAAACACCTTCTATGACACCACTACCACTATATATTCCTCCTTCTGGTATTCCACCAGACAATTCAAATTCAGGATAATCTATACAAACTTTTGTTAAGGGAGCAGAATATTTCACAACAGGTATAGAATTAACACGAACAAGCATAAATACAGAATCTTGACATCCAATTCCATCAATCTGTGTTAGCGTTATTTTACCGGTTTCCTGATTATCCCAAAGAATATTTACAGTTTGTTCGTTATCATTGCCTATTATTTCCCCACCAATTACACTCCATTTATATTCAATACTATAACCTATATTACTAGAATAAGAGGAACTACTTCCGGAACAAACAGAATCCCGACCGGAAATTATCTCGGGTTGAGGTAATGGATATATTGATATGTTCATAATAACGGAATCCATACAAGCATTGGCATTTGTCTGAGTTAAAGTCAACTTACCCATACCCGGAGAACCCCATATTACATCAACAGTTGATTCAATTTCGGAAGATATAATTGTTCCACTGCTAACACTCCATTTATAATCAACTCCTTCTACTTCATTGCTCAAATAAGTGTATAAATTATCAGTGCAAACAGAATTTTGACCCGAAATTATTTCCGGTTTTGGTAATGCAAATATTGACAAATCATCTATACTTTTATTCCCAACAGCAACAGGGTTAGTACTTACTATTCTAATGCGATATTTTGTCCCTTCAGATAAAGTTTTGGGAATTTCTACATTTTTAAACATTCCTGAGTTTGTCCCGTTAAGTGATGCTAATATAATAGGATTGCTGAAATCACCCGTTTCATCAGATAATTGAGCTATGAATTTATTGTTTGAATTAAAATTGCCGCTAACTTTGAAAGGTATATTAATAAATTCTCCTTCGCAAAAAGCTGATTTAGTTAGAGATAATATTGATAAATTTATCAAATTAAATTTTGTAACAAAAACATCATAAAGCCCATTTTGACTTGTATCATAAGCATCAAAAGTTATTGGGAAATCAATAGATTTTGTCTGTCCTGCAATATAAACATTGTTTGATTTGTCAAGAGCTATACAATATGCTTCGTCATCATTAGTATCACCGAGAAAAGTAGAATAATCAAGAGTCGAACCTGTATTATTTATTTTACACAAAAATACATCTTTATTTCTATGATATATAGTATCATAAGCATTTGAAGTTGTCGGGAAATTATATGAATTAGTGAAACCGGTAATATATGCATTATTTGACTTATCAAGAGTTAGTGCATAAGCTTCATCGGCTCCAATTCCTCCAATAAAAGTAGAATATTCAAGCGAAGAACCCATTGAATTTAACTTGGTTAGAAAAACATCTATACTCCCGTTAGGAATAGAATCATAAGAGTTTGAAGTAATTGGAAAGTCAGAAGAATTAGTATATCCTGTAATATAGGCATTGTTTGACTGGTCAAGAGCTATACTTTGAGCGAGATCAATATCATGACCACCAAGAAAAGTAGAATATATAAGAGCAGAAAAATCGTTCTTTAACTTACAAACAAAAGCGTCCCCAATTCCACCATTACTATTAAAATCTGTATCATAAGCATTAGTAGTCGTTGGAAAATCTGATGAATATGTATTCCCCGTCAGATAAATATTGTTTGAACCATCAAGAGCTATAGAAGTTGCTTCATCATTTTTAATTCCACCAATATAAGTGGAATAATTAAGTTCTGAACCACTGCTATTGAGTTTGCAAACAAAAACATCTCGAAAACCATTTTGAACCGTATCAAAAGCCGTACTTGTTATCGGAAAATTTGATGAAGAAGTATATCCCGTAACATATGCATTATTCATATCATCAAGAGCTATACTTTCTCCATAATCTTGACTACTCCCACCAATATATGTAGAATAATCAAGCGATGTACCACTGCTATTTAATTTACATACAAATATATCTATGTTATTATTATAACTTGTATCATATGCCGACACAGTTGTAGGGAAATCAGATGAAGAAGTATGACCAGTAAGATAAATATTATTGGAGCCATCGATAGCTATATTTGTACCATAATCTTGACCACTCCCACCAATATATGTAGAATAATCAAGCGATGTACCACTGCTATTTAATTTACATACAAATATATCTATGTTATTATTATAACTTGTATCATATGCCGACACAGTTGTAGGGAAATCAGATGAAGAAGTATGACCAGTAAGATAAATATTATTGGAGCCATCGATAGCTATATTTGTACCATAATCTTGACCACTCCCACCAATATATGTAGAATAATCAAGCGATGTACCACTGCTATTGAGCTTGCAAATAAAAACATCCCAACTCCCAGCCCGATTTTCTTGATAAGCTCCGCTTGTTGTAGGAAAATCAGGCGAATATGAAGATCCGGATATATACACATCATTGGAGACGTTAAGACTTAAACCGCCAATTTCATCATTACTGCCGCCACCAATAAATGTGGAATAAGTTATAGGGTCAATTATTAGTGGAAGTGATTTATCGTATTTTCCAACATTAAAGAACACTGTGTTATTATCTGATTGTTCAAAACGACATTTTACTTCTGTCTTGTTTCCGTCAACAATCTGATAAGCATAAATTTTGCCTTCTCTTACTATACCTATATTAATTTTTATAACTAATTCACCGCCATTATCCACGAATAATTCCGAACTTCCTTCAATTTTAATTTTTATTTTAGATATATTGGAGTTAGGTTTTACAACAAAATCATAACGGAGCATATTATCATCATAATAAAATCTTGCGGAAATTCCATTGTAAAGTTCTTCCATTTGCACTTTACGATACAATGGCACATTAGTTACCCATTTGCTTTTATTATTTCCAAAAAAGTAATTATTATATTCACAAAGCTTGCCAATACCTTGGATAAGATTAATATTAGAATCGACAAAAGTCATTTTGATTACATTGCCAATTCTTTGCTCATTTTGGATTTTATCCGAAATATTATTTTCAATATTAGTTCTATTTATTTTATAAAAATCATAGACAACTCCGTCGTCAGTTATCCAAGCATTCATTCCCGCAATTCTCGTAAAATATCGGACATTCGAGTTCCATTGCCCTTTGTTTTCAACAAAATAGTTAGATTTGTGTTTTATTAAATTGGTTTGGGGGATTGAATAAGCAAAGCAACTAAGAACCATAAGCAACATATAAAATAATATTATCTTTTTCATATTCAATATACCTTTTGTAATAAAATAAATTGATAATTCATTCTACGCAAGACAATAACTAAAATTAAACAAAAATTATTAGATTTTCAATAAAAATATTCGTAATTCCAAAGGGAAAAGATGAATAAAGAACTACTTGAATTGTATTCTGATTTTTTAATTTAAATTATTAAAAAATACTAAACAGATATTTCAGTATTTGATTTCCATCAATATATTTGTTTGCTATCAGTAAATCATTGGTAATCCTCTATATCGTAGTGTAG
>CAZVPQ010000226.1:0-4759 GCA_964628675.1 uncultured Hyphomicrobiales bacterium
TGGATTAGTATGTTATTAGAGCTAAATATAAGAAAAGATTTATGTATAAATTTCAGTTTTTTATGTCAGTTGTGATTATGTATGAATAAACAAACATTACTGTATCAACGATTTCTTTTTGGGATAGATTCCTGCCTGTGATGAAATGTTTAATAAAATTCCTACTGCGGCGGAATGGAATAATACCGCTGTACCTCCATAACTGACAAATGGCATTGGTAATCCGGTAGTAGGCAATAATCCTGTATTAACTCCTGCATTGACAAAAGCATTAAGAGCCAAAGTAAAAATAATTCCAATTGATACATAATAACCGAAATTGTCAGGAGCATTCTTGGCAATAATCATAGCACGCCATAGAATAAAACAAAAGACTAAAATAATAATTGAGGCTCCGACAAAACCGTATTCTTCTCCGATAATAGAATAAATAAAATCACCATAAGATTCCGGCAAGAAAAGATTACTCTGACGACTCAAACCCGGTCCGACTCCCCAAAAACCACCATTACCAAATGCAATCAAAGACTGCTGCAACTGATAACTATAACTTTCCAAATTATCAGCAATTTTTGAACCGCTGAAAAATGCTATAATTCTATGTAGTCGATAATCGGATTTAATGACTACTAAAATAGCCGCCAATCCTATTGAACCTGAACCTAAAGCTAATAAATACAGGAATTTGATATTGCCGACAAACATCATTACGAGTGAAATAAAAACTATCACTAATACAGTCGATAGATTAGGTTGTAAAATTATTAATATACTTAGTATTGCAGTCCAAATTAACAAAGGCAACATACCCTTTTTAAAATCCTTGATTACATCTTGTTTTTTTGTTAGTAATGTTGCCAAATGCAATACTAAAGCTAATTTTGCTAATTCAGAAGGTTGAAATTTGACAAATCTCAAATTAATCCATCTTGTAGCACCTTTCACATTAGTTCCGAAAAGGACTACGACAAGTAAAATAATACTCAAAATTATCAAATGTTTAGAATACTTCATCCAAAAATGATAATCAATTTTTGCAGTAAATAATAAAACTGCAATTCCAAGAACTACTCTTAGAATTTGATTCCAAAATAGGGCTTCTCTCGATCCGAATCTTAATTCAGCATAGCTGGAACTTGCACTATAAACAAAAGCTATACTAAAAAACATTAAACCGAGAACGGAAATCAAGATATACCAATCAATATGATGTTTTTCTTCAGACATTAATCAGCTAAGGAATTAACAATCTCTTTGAATACTTCACCTCTATGCTCGAAATTGACAAACATATCAAAAGATTTGCAAGCAGGTGTAAACAAAACTAAATCGTCAAACTCGGCATTTTCTTTTGCTTGTCGAACGGCATCTTCCAATGTATTTTCTACATAACATCTAACTTTTGTACTGAAATGATTAAAGATATTATTTGCTTCTTCTCCAATAGCAACAATACATTTAACATTTTTTTCGACTAATTTATCCAATTCTGAGTAATCATTGGAATCGCCACGTCCCCCAGCAATCCAAATAATTGGCTTATTATAACTCGAAAGGGCATACCATGTAGCATTAATATTGGTTGCTTTAGAATCATTTACATAATCAACACCGGCTATGGCTTTCACAAATTCTAAACGATGCTCAACACCTTCAAATTTCATAAGACTATCGCGAATATCCTCGTTTCTAATTTCAAAAACTCTTGATGCGAGGGCTGCCGCCATTGAATTGTAGGCATTATGCACACCAGGAAGCAAAATTTCATTTAGCTCCATTATTTTCTCCTCTTTATGCTTGTAATTAATATATAATGAATCGCCTTTTTTATAAATCCCCCGATTTAAAGGCTTCATTGAAAAATAATTTATATCCGAATTAATTCCTTCACGCCTATTAGACAAAATATCATCATCTGCATTCAAAATTAAAACATCATTTTCATCTTGATTTTTTGCAATCTTAAATTTCGCATTAATATAATTTTCCAAATTGCCGTGATATGACAAATGGTCCGGCGTTATATTCAAAATAATAGCAACTTTTGGTTTAAAATCAGTAATATGGTCTAATTGATAACTGCTAATTTCAACAACAACAATCGTATCTTCGTCTATCTCTCCAACGAATGAAGACAAAGGTTTGCCAATATTACCGGCAGAAACTGCTTTGCGTCCCGACGAATTAAAAATAAATTCTGTTAAACTTGTAGTAGTAGTTTTACCGTTTGTACCCGTGATAGCGACAAAAGGATTATTTTTAAGATGTTGCCAAGCGAATTCCAATTCACTAATTATAGGTATATTTCTCTTGATAGCTTCTTGAATAATCCAAGCAGATGGTGGAACTCCGGGTGAAGTAATGATGCAATCACATTCATCTAAAGCCAATTCCGAATTAGTTCCAAATTCAAAATCAATTTCTTTTTCTTTTATTTTTTCTATTACATTTTTGAATTCAACGACGTGCTTAGACTCAGTCAAAAAAACATTATGACCTAATCTCTTAGCAAGAAAAGCCGCCGCCAAACCGCTACGTGCCGCCCCGACAACAGTATAATTCATTTATTTCCCCCAACATTTTTCGATTTGAATTTACGCTGCAATTCTAATTTAAATAATTATTTACTATTTATGAATATTTTTTTTAATCTTTTTTTCAACAATGAGGCAAGTTTAAGTGAATTTTTTCAATAACAATGTAATTTCCTATATTCCCATTCGTTGATAGAAATATTAAATTAATTTTATTAAATTTGAATAAATGGTATTAATTATGTTTAAACAAGGCATTAAAATATGGCAATAATTCCTATATATAACAGTTTCCACCCGGTATTAAAAAAGAAAACGGAACCTATAAAAGAGATTGATGGCAAATTAAAAGAATTGGTTGACAATATGTTTATCACTATGTATCGAGCTGACGGCATTGGTCTTGCGGCTAACCAAGTAGGTGTTTCCCAATCATTTGTTATAATAGATGTCTCCGCAAGTAGTGATAAAAAAATAGCTCCATTAGTGATGATTAATCCTATTATTGAATCTTTTTCTGATGAAGAAGTTGATTTTTCCGAAGGATGTCTAAGCGTTCCTAAATTTTTTGAAACTGTTGTTAGACCTAAAAATATTCAAGTGCGTTACTACGATATGAATATGAAAGAACACAATGAAGAAGTTGATGATATTTTGTCGAGAGTTATGCAGCACGAAATCGACCATTTGAACGGAATACTTTTTTACGAAAGATTGTCTCCTATTAAACGAACATTATCCAAAAGTAAATTGAAAAAAATTCAAAGAGGCAAAGTAATTCCTAAATATCCTATGGTTATGGCAAACGGCAAATTAGTTGAATAAAACATTAGATTAACAATGCACCCTCTTGATTTAAAAGATTTGATTTTAGATGGTGAATCGACTACTCTCGAATTCAAAAGGAAGTTTACTACATCAGAAAAAATCGCAAAAGAAATTTCCGCTCTTGCCAATACTAAAGGCGGATATATTTTATTTGGTGTTGATGATGATGGTTCGATTTTAGGTGTGGAAAGTGAAAAAACCGCTATTGATTCAATTGAAAATTCTTGTAATTTCTTTTTGGAACCACCTGTTTTGCCTGAAATTGAAATTGTGGATTTATATGGTAGAGATATAGTTGTCGTTAGAATTAATGAGAGTGATACAAAGCCCCATAAAGTCATAAATTCTAATGATGAAAAAGGCATTGCTTATATTCGAGTAGGCGAACAATCAGTCATTGCAAGCAGGGAAATGGTCAAAGTTTTGGAAGGGCAAAATCCTTATGCTCAACCTATCAAATTAAGTATTGGAGAAAAAGAAGCCAGATTGTTTGATTACTTGGAGAAAAATCAAAAAGCAAGCGTAAAAGATTTTGCAAAATTATGCAACATATCCAAAAGAAGAGCTTCGCAATTAATTGTGCGTTTAGTGCGAGCAGGTGTATTGCAAATACATCAAGATGCAAAATCGGAATATTTTACATTAATAGAAAAAATAAAATGATAGTTGATGAATTAAAAAAATCACATCTTAACCAAAGTATCTGCTCTTTCAGGGCTAAGCGAAACAATTTTAATTTCGGCACCGACAAATTTTTCAATGATATTAAAATAATTAATGACTTCATCAGGTAATTCATCCCAAGATTTTATTCCATTTAATACTTTTTTCCAGCCTTTAACTTTTTTATATATTGGTGTAATTTGTGATAAACTTGCAATATCAGCAGGGAAATTCTCAGTTGTCTTTCCATTTAATTTGTAACCGACACAAACATTAATTTCTGAAAAATTATCCAATACATCAAGTTTAGTTAATGCTATTTCGGAAACCCCATTTATCATAATTGAATATTTCAAAGAAACTAAATCAAGCCAACCACATCTTCGAGGTCTTCCTGTAGTAGAACCAAATTCAGCTCCGGTAGTTCTCAAATCCTCGCCGATTTCATCTGATAATTCAGTAGGGAAGGGTCCATTGCCAACTCTTGTACAATAAGCCTTAACAACGCCTACAATTCTATTGATGGAAGTAGGAGGAATCCCCAAACCTGTGCAAGCTCCTCCGGAAATAGGATTGGAACTAGTAACATAAGGATATGTTCCGTGATCTAAATCCAATAAGGCACCTTGTGCACCCTCAACCAAAACTTTTTTATTTTCTTTAATAACATTATTTAATACTAAGCTAATATCTGTAATATACGGGTCCATCAATTTGTCAAATTCAAGATAAGT
>CAZVPQ010000227.1:0-4750 GCA_964628675.1 uncultured Hyphomicrobiales bacterium
GCATAAATGACTCTGTATGACTAAAATATTATGATACAGTAAGACAATCTGAGTGCGTATTATGACTGATAACTCCCACTGAGCAGAGTTGAAGGGTTGTATCTATAATTCACATATTTATCAAATAGAATTCGCATCGTCTTTTGGAACAAATCTGATATTCCTGCCCCATTCATATTGCTCTTCCATACGACAAGACCAAACAAGTTCATCGTTCCAAACCGTAATATCAGGACAACCATCACACATATTAATATCACCATTCGCATAAACATCTGCTGGTTGAATTATCATAATAGATTGATAATGAATACGGTTGAAAAACGCTCTGGGATTCTCTAAGAAAGAGTTGAAATAATTTTTAATAATAGTACGTAATCCTTTATCAAATGGAGCCAAAAGGAAATATAATCTACCCATTCTTTGCATTTGTGGAGTAGAGTATGCAAGATAAGAATCAGAAAAAATATGCTTAAAAGTTTGTACTATTTCCATAAATTTCGGACCGGTGTAACCAAATATTTGATGTTTATTGCCCATTCTGCCAGTAAGAAGCCATTTATATGTGTTAGATTTAAGAGTGCCATTCAAAAAAGCAGAAGGCATAAATTCCGGATAAACTTTTCTTATTTCATCAACTACTTCAGGAGAGCTAATATCCGTCCGGCGTTCATCGTCATTAACAGAATACATCATTTTGTCAAAATTCACTTTTTGATTACCTGCATAATAATCGAAACCCTTACTCAAAACTGCCATTCGATAGATAATGAAAACCATAACATGAACTACATCAATGTGTTCCTGCCCCCATTTTGTAAGATCGGCAATATATTTCATTGTTTCCGGATAAATAGTTGCGTTAAAAGAACAAGATATTCCACCTTCGGAAGCTAATAATTCAGCATAGTATAGTCTAAGTTCGTTTAAATCTATTTCATTTTTACCGTCCCAACCTTTTCTACCTTGCCCGCTGTCAATATGAAAAGTAAAACCCCAAACACCGGCTACCTTTAAATCGTGGAGTAGCTCTTTTGTAAGAAATTCTCCATTTGTATTAATTACAGGTTTCCAACCCATCTTTTTAATGAACTTTACAATTTCAATAATATTAGGATGAAGCAAAGGTTCGCCACCTGCAATGGAAATGCTGTCTGTCTTTCTATTCTTTTTAAAAACTTGTAGATCGTGCTTGATTTCATTCAAACTTTTATGTGAGTCTTTTCTGTTTTTTCTATAGCAGCCGTCGCAATGTAAGTTACATTGGCTAGTTGGTTCTAACCAAGCAATTGCATTATCAGCAAGATTCCAAGGTAATCTATATAAAGTTTCGGGCGAAAAGTTCAATTTATCCATATCATTTCTTTTAAGATTGTTTTCAAAAATAAATAACTTTCAAATTTAACAAAAATTTTATTGTAAAAGACATTAATCGTATTAATAAATTAGATATATAATGACAAAAAGTTAGTTCTAATTATTTAATAGCTATTGAATTTAATTAGTAAAGCAAATATCATTTTTTTGGAATAGCAACTTCGTAAAACTTACGATTTCTTTTGAGAGGTAATTTCCTTTTTAAAATCCAAGGGTTCATTAGTTTGACATATTTATAGCTGGTGCCTTGGGATACTGCCCATAAAGCCAAATCTTTAATAGACTTAACCTTAATATGACGAACGGAAAAAGGCTTGTAAAGATTTTTTTTATTTAATATAATACCATATTTTTTTGCATTTTTCATTAATTCTTTAATAATAACAATTCTTAATATATATCGTGAAGTTTCTTCGTTCATAAATAAATCGAAATAATTATCTTTATTTTGATAATTCAAATGTTTTTTCATATTTGATTGTCCCATATTATAACCAGCGGCAGCTAAAATCCAAGAATGATGTGATTTGAAACCTGCTTTCAAATATTTCATAGCGGAATAAGTACTTTTTTGAGCATTACGTCTTTCATCGACATATTTATTGACAATCAAGCCCATTTTTTTTGCTGTTGAAGGTATAAATTGCCACAATCCCACAGCATTTTTGGGAGACCGAGCCATATACAAAGCACTTTCGGCAACAGATAGATATTTTATATCATCGGGCATATTGTTCTCCTTAATAATTCTTTCATACATAGGGAAATATCGCCCTGCACGTTTTAAATAAAGAATTATCTGCCCGGGTCTTTGTAGTAACAAATAAAATTCTCGTTCGGCTCTTTCTTTGACTTCTTCAATTTCTAAAGGAACTTTCTCCCCACAAAAATCTAACTTATCCGGCAATTGCAATGAAGAAATATATTGAAAATAATTTTTATTATCAGCTTTTTTAAAGTGCTTGGTCTTTGAATTTTTGCTGTGTAAATCTGAATTAATCGAAATTGACAATGTGATAAATAACAAGAGAATAGAAATTCTTTTCATATAAATAATCCTGAATAATTAATTGTTAAATAACAGAAATAAAGTCGTGGCAAAACTTCATTTCTCTTTTATCGTTAGTGGCAATAATAATTCCACCTTTGTTAGCTAAGTGTTCATCAATAATATCGCTGATGACCTTAAAGCCATCTTCATCTAAATTAGTCATTGGTTCATCTAAAATTATTATTTCAGGATGAGTTATCAAAGCTAAAATATATTTAATTCTCTGCTTCATACCCGAAGAGAATTGACTAATCAATTTAAATCTGTCTTTGTAAAGGTTCATTCTTTTCAACCAATCCACAGCAATAGTTTCGTCATATTGAAAGGCTTTCATATCTAAAAATATTTTGATATGTTCCAAAGGATAAAATTCTTCATATAAATTTAAATATGGGGAGACAAAACCTATGTGATTAAAAAATTGATTTTTATCAATATACTTATCCTCAATTTTAAGTGAAATATTACCATTTGATAAACCGGTAACACCTGTAATAGTTTTCAATAAAGTTGATTTGCCTGAGCCATTGGGACCAACAACACCTACTGCACCTGCATTTGTTAGAAGCATATCAATATTGGAAAAAATCATATCACGTTTAGAATATGTTTTAGTTAATTTCTCACCTTTAAAAATAAATTCTTTCATATATCTCTATTTTTTAATTGCAAATTTACCCCAAATAATATTAGTTTGGAAATTTACAGAAAATAAATAAACTCCTGATGGTAATTCTAATAATTTATGATTGTCAACTTGAATAACCCTGTCATTTTTAATATCATTTCTTAGCACATAATTAATAGCAACTTTATAATTATCGGAAAATTGTTTTTTCATATCCACAGAGTATATAGTTAGTTCAACGTAGTCGTTCAAAAGAGTGTTGTCAGGAACCGGGAAATTAATTTCTTTGTCCACCAATGGATTAAACGGATTGGGATAAACATAATGGATATTATTGGATTTGGTAAAGAAGGTATTATTGCAGATATTACCTTTTGAAGCATTAAAACAAAAATAATAATAAGTACCTGTAATTCTTTTGCAATTTTGTTGTGATTGGCGGCTATAAGACATAGTAAATGGTTTGTTGCTTGCAAATTGTTTGCTCGCAGAATTCAAATCATGATTTGCTATAAGCACATCAACGCTCATACTATCTAATGAATAATTAGGCTCCGGAGGCAAGATACAACGATATGCTCTAACTTCATAAGATTTTAATATGCCTTCCGATATTAATGCAGGCTCAGTATATTTTTCGGTCAAATAAAATTTTAGATTGGGAAATTCTTTTGCATCAGCAAAATACTGACCATTTAAAGCTCTGCTGCCTGTGTAATATAACCAAGTCATCATATCGCACCAAACGTTTTCGAGATTAGTCCCAATTTCTTGCAAAGCATTATCTAAAGCGGAATACGGGTCTATGCCTTCTCCGACTTGTTGCCACATCCTGAGAAAAATATTATCACCGAAATTGACATTAATATATTGCCCGAATATGCTCCAACGATAGCCATTATTAGCGGCACCTACACCAAATGGGTATCGATCAATATTTGAAAATAAACTTTTAACGAATTGATAATAATCTTTGACAAATGGAAACAATCGATATTCCAATGAACAACTCATCATTTCATTTATACAATGGTATTCCGGGAATTGCGGTTCTCCGTAGCTCAACTGTATAGCGTGATGAAACTCGTGTGCCGCCGTGATTTTAAGTGCATCAATGTTAGTTGTGTAATAAGTCTGTATTTTATCACCAAAATTATTTATAGTAGAATCTTGGGGGCTATAATCATTATCCAAATATATAAATGTTGAGTATCTCGGAAATACTTTTTTAGGAAAAACTTCAAAATCATATTTTGTTGCACCATAAAACGCTTTGTCGTCATTTCCAATATTCATAATATAAATATCATATTGGTCGGAGCCACCATTGCCACTATCTGATAGAGGCACAATATACCCAATAGTGTCAATATATACTTTATAAGCGTAATCGCAATAATATGCAACGGAATCAATGTAATCAGGTATATGATTATTGTTGGCATCAACAGTAGAAACGGCATGATAACCACTAATATCATAATGAATTAAGAAATATCCCGAATTGGAGACAGTGCTTTTCTGCAATTTAGGTCTTCCGTTGATGGAATCTATTGGAGATAATAATTCATTGTTTTTGTTATTATGGACTGAAACGAAAGTCCCGCATTTTGTATCAGCAGGGTCATAGGGATTTGTTTCTATTTGAGAAAAGGAAATAGAATATAAAATCAAAAAGAAAAATATTTTTAAAA
>CAZVPQ010000228.1:0-4742 GCA_964628675.1 uncultured Hyphomicrobiales bacterium
AAAAAATATGAAAAGGATTCTTTTTTTCGTTTTGGTGTTTTCATTATTCTATAGTGAATTAATTGCAGAAGATGATATTAAGGTTATGTCGGCTGTTGGTTTGTATGGTGGATTAGATATTAATATGCATAGTCCGTCGTTTAATTATCCTATTAATCAATCTCCACCTGTATTATTTAATAATAATGCAACTTCTATAGGTGCGGATTTAGGTTTTATTGGGATTTTTCCACTGAATAATATTCTTGCTTTGTCCGGAAGATTCGGCTATAATGGTTTAGGCGGACTTATGACAAAAGATATCAATGGTACGAAATATGAATTAAATGCAAGTTTGAACTATATTGAAATATCACCTATTCTTCAGATATATAATGTGCTTCCGTTTAAGAAAGTATTTTTCCTTGCAGGATTAGAGACAGGAATTCCACTTTCGCCGAAATATAATTTTACAGATGGTTCTAAAAATGATAAAAAGGAAAATGAAACAATAGCTAATGCAGATTTTAGAATGGCTATTACTGTTGGTGCAGGTTATATTTATAATCTTTCCGACGGATTTAATTTGAGACCTGAATTATCTCTGAGATTCCCACTTACAAATGTATCGAGCAATCAAAGTTTTACAACTTGGGAAGTGCCGCAAATTAGATTTGATTTGTCTTTTACTTTTGATTTGGAGAAACCGCAAGAAGTTCCTGAACCGGAAGTATCAACCCTTAATGTAGGATTCAAAGAAATAAGGTATTACGATAAAAAAGGAGATTATTATCCTTTGGAGAGAATTAAAGTCGAAGATTTGAAATATACAGAAGAGTTCCCTATAATTCCTTATATTTTCTTTGATGAAAATCAAGACAAACCTTCGAACAAAATGCAAATTTTATCAGCCAAAGCACAAGCTGGTGAATTTACAATTAGTGGATTACAACCCGATGCAATTAATATTAATAAAGCTACTTTGGATATAATCGGCAGAAGATTACAGGAAAATCCTCGTTCAGAATTGACCGTAACCGGTACTAATGATAATACGTTAGAAATTAAAGACACTACACTATCTTTTAAAAGAGCTGAATTTGTAAAAAATTATTTGGTTGATAACTATAAAATTGACCCTGAGAAAATCAATGTCAGAGCTATCGGATTACCCGAAAAACCATCTGCTGTAAATGATTCAGATGGTGTAGCTGAAAATAGAAGAGTGGAATTGACAAGTTCAAATTCTAAAATATTGGAACCAATCATTATTCAAAAGGAAAACCAAACTATTGCAAATCCTAATTTGATAGAGTTTGTACCCTTTGTTGAATCTAACGATTCTATTGTGAGTTGGGATTTAACTATTTCGCAACAAGGTGAAATCATCAGGACATTCAAAGGAAGTGGTATCCCCGGTTATATCGCTTGGGTGATAATACCGAATGAATTAGTAAAAAGTGAAATTCCAATCGAATACGTATTGACTGCAAAGAATTCAAAAGGAATTGAGAAAAATTCTGCCGGTACAATACCAATTGATTATTATTCATTTACTAGGAAAAAAACGGAAAATTTAGCTGATAAAACAATTGCTAAATTCAGTCTTATTTTGTTTGATTTTGATGATGATAGGATTTTAACTAAGGATTTAGATATTATCAACAAAGATATTTTGCCTTTGATCAAATATAATTCTACAGTTAAAATTTACGGTTATACGGATAGGATTGGTAATGCACCTTATAATAAGAGTTTAGCTAACCGAAGAGCAATGTCTGTAAAAAAATATTTGCAATCTAAAGTAAAGACTGCCAAATTTGAACTTTATGGCGTTGGTGAAAATGAACTATTGTATAACAATAACTTTCCGATAGGCAGGCAATTGTCAAGAACAGTTCAAATATTTATTTTAACACCACGTTAGTAATTTTATTAATTTTTTTATGTTAGAAATTTTATGAGTGAAACAAAAAAAAGTTATCAATTTTTATATGATATAAATAATCCTGAGGATCTTAAGAAATTAAGCGTTAAGGATTTGCCAATTGTTTGCGATGAAGTACGAGATTTTATAATTAATACAATCTCACAGACAGGAGGACATCTTGGTGCAGGTTTAGGCGTAGTTGAATTAACAGTTGCTTTGCATTATGCATACAAAACACCTGAAGATAAAATTATTTTCGATGTAGGACATCAAGGTTACCCACATAAAGTGTTAACAGGCAGACGTGATTTATTGCATACAATTCGTCAGAAAGGTGGATTGTCGGGCTTTTTAAAACCAATGGAAAGTGAGTATGATGCTTTTGGAGCAGGGCATGCCAGCACAAGTATTTCTGCAGCATTGGGTATAGCATCTGCTCGTGATGTTTTAGGTAAAGATCATAGAGTTATTGCTGTTATAGGCGATGGGGCAATGACCGGAGGTATGGCTTTTGAAGCATTGAATAATTGCGGTGTACAAAAGCGTGATATAACTGTTATTTTAAACGATAATAATATGTCAATCAATCCTAATGTGTCTGCTTTCTCAAATTATTTTAATGAGATTTTTGCTTCGCCTGTTGTGGAAAAATTCCGAGAAAATGTATGGGAATTAACCGGCAGAATGGATAATCTCGGCGACAGGATAAGAACTGCTGCTTCAAGAATTGAAAGCAGCGTCAAAGCAATAGTTACACCCGGAAGTTTGTTTGAGGCATTTGGTTTTAAATATTTTGGTCCTATAAACGGGAATAATGTTCAACGATTGGTGAGAATTTTAAAACTGATTAGAGAAATTCATGGTCCCATTTTATTGCATGTAATTACTCAAAAGGGTAAGGGATATCCACCCGCAGAAAAAGATTCTCAGAAATTACATGCTGTTGGCAAAATTGATGTTTCAACAGGGAAAGCAATTAAAAAGAGTCAAGATTCTTCTGCTAAACCATATTACAGGATATTTGGCGAAGCCTTAAATGAGCTTTTTGATAAAAATCCTAATATTGTAGGAATAACTGCGGCAATGGCTGAAGGGACAGGGTTAGATCTGATTAGAGATAATCACCCCGACAGATTTTTCGATGTTGGAATTGCCGAACAACATGCAGTAACTTTTGCCGCAGGGGTAGCAATTGAAGGTGTAACACCAGTAGTTGCAATTTACTCTACATTTTTACAGCGTGCTTATGATCAAATTGTTCATGATTGCGCTTTACAAAAACTTCACGTTGTATTTGCATTGGATAGAGCCGGTTTAGTGGGTGATGACGGTCCTACTCATCATGGAATTTTGGATTTATCTTATTTGCGTTCAATACCAAATATGGTTGTAATGGCACCTAAAGATGAGCAAGAGCTGAGGAATATGCTTTATTCGGCGATTTATTTTTATAAAGATGGTCCTGTTGCAATTAGGTACCCAAGAGGCAAAGGATTAGGTGTTGCTATTGAGCCAATGAAACAACTACCTTTGGGTAAAGCCGAAATTCTGAAAAAAGGCGAGGATATTGCTATTGTTGCTATTGGAAAAATGGTTAGTAGAGCTATGTCGGCATCTAAACTATTAGAGCAAGATAAGATTTCCGCTGAAGTTATTAATGCAAGGTTTGTGAAGCCTTTGGACACTGATATGCTTGATGATTTGTGTTCAAGGTTCAAAAAAATTGTTACTTTGGAAGAAGGGCAATTACAAGGTGGCTTTGGTTCTGCTGTTATTGAATATCTTGAAGATAAACATAAAAATAAAGTTGAAGTTTTAAGACTCGGATTACCTGATAATTTTGTTGAACATGGTACACAAGATGAATTACTTACCGGACTTATGCTTGATGCTGATGGTATTAGGCAAAGTATTTTGAAGAATGAATAGAAATTCAATTATTATTTTCCGTTAATTTTTTCAGACGATGTCAGAGTGAGATATTTTATCTAATTCAACAATATTGTTGAGGTATTTATATTTATATATTTATACGACTATTCTTTGAATTTACACACCCCTAACCCCTCTTTTTAGAGGGGAAGTAAATCGTTGATATATGATTATTTATATTATTTTGTTGAGGGGAGATTAACTATTTTTTGAATATACACACCCCCTAATCCCTCTTTTTAGAGGGGAAGTAATTCATTGATATATATTATCGGATAATAATAAAATTCAATAAAAAACCGTATCAAAAAATTGACACGGTTTTTTTATTAATCGGCTTAAATAAATTTAATAATAATCTATTTCAGAATTTTGTCGTCAATTTCGTATTCATCCGGATATAGAATTCTTCCGCATTGCTCACAATGATAAATTGTATCTATGTTGTTTCTAACTTCAACGATAATTTGAGGTGGAATAGTACTAAAACATCCTGAACAACTGTCTTTTCTGATTTTAACAACAGCATCTTTGTGATGAGTTCTAATTCTTTGATAATCTTTAATATTTTCAGAAGATATTTTTTTAAAATATTTATCTCTGACTTTATAAAGTAATTTAACTTCTTCATTTTGGTCGGTTGATATTTTTCTTAGCTCTTCTGATTTTTCATCTAAACCATCTTTGACTTCCTGAGTATCTTTTTTTTGTTGGTCTAAAGTTTTTAATAAATTTTCTTCTTTTAAACCGGCAGTTCTTAATTCATCAACGAGTTTATTATGCTGTTCTCTTGTTGTCTCTATTTCTTTTGTAATAGCATCAAATTCTTTATTATTTCTTACCTTGAATTGTTTTTTTGCCAATTTATCTTCTTTGTCTTTAAGCTCTTTTATAGTAATTT
>CAZVPQ010000229.1:0-4676 GCA_964628675.1 uncultured Hyphomicrobiales bacterium
TTCGTTCAGAATGACAATGGTGTGTGGAAGAAGAAATTCATCATTTTGTTCAGAAAGAGCAATATTCTTTGTCATTCTGAGTGCAACGAAGAATCTACTCTTTATGTGCAATAAGAAGAGATTCTTCACTTCGTTCAGAATGACAAGACAAAAAAGCCCTTCAACTTTGTTCAGAATGACATTGCAAATTCGGAATTTCAAGACTGCCATTGCTACGCAATTCATTGAAAATTGAAAATTAGAAATTGAAAATTACCCACTAAATATAATATAGAGTTAAAATTAACTATATTCATTAATAATCTGACCGTTACTATTTTTCGGTAGGTATGCTTGAATGGAATCGGATTTATGGAGAGAGCCCATCATTTTAGCAATTTCTTCTTCTTGTTGTTTTTGTTCTTCGACTCTGGCTTCAGATTGAATAGCAGATGCCTTTTGTGCTACTGCCCTGTCTTGAGCCGAAGGGTCAATTGGTGCCAATGCCGCTCTTTTAACTTGAGCCATTTTTTGAATAGTTGCTTCGGGATTGGATAAATTATAGGACATATCAATTTTGACTTCGCCACTTGATGCATAGCGTTTACCATCGGGACCAATGATATAAGAATAGCTGGCACCACCTCTAACCAAGCCACCACCTGCGGCTTTATGTGCTGACTCGTGGGCTTTAACGGCTCTATCCATTCTTTCCAATTCTGCAATCATTCGTTTTTCAGTATCGCTTAAATCATCTTTATTTTTTGTAATGGAATATTTCTTTGAATTATCTTTATTATTTTTATCGGTCGTGTTTTTTTTATTTTTTTCTAATTCAATTTTATTATCAATATCTTTTAAATTGCTATTATTTTCTTTTGTAGTAATAAAATTCAAGTAATCATCGGACTTTACTAAGCTATCCTGTTTTTTATCATCAATTTTTTTCTCAGTAGTCTTATTATCGAAATAATTATTTTTAAAGCGAATACTATTATCTATCTTCTCTTTTTGCGAAAAAGAAAAATCTTTTACATCTTGAATTTTTTCGCCAAATAATTTATTTATAATTGGCATTATTACTTCTTATCCTTATAAATCAGTAAATTACTGAATTAATTAACTATTATATAGAACAATATATACTTCTACATTATCTATTATCGGCAGAAATATTTATGACTTTAATAATTTTTTTATTTTTTTTTGAAATTATTTTTTCCCATATTAAAACAGTATGAAAGCACAAAGTAATATTAAAGATATTCGAGTATTCGGATTGATATGGTCTGCAATTTTTGTAGCAATATCTACGTATCCTTTATTTCTTGATAAAGCATTGAAATTAGTCCCTTTAATCTTTGCTTTACTGTTTTTGATTCCATCAATATTTTTTCCGAAAGTGTTAACTATTCCGTTTAAGCTATGGATGAAGTTCGGAGAAATAATGAATAAAATAATATCAAAAATTGTGCTTTTTATCATTTTTTATTTTCTAATAACGCCCATAGGCTTTATTACCCGATTATTTGGTAGCGATTTTTTAGATAAGAAAATCAATAATAAGAAAACATTTTGGAAGGATAGAGAAAATCAACCTGATTCAATGAAGTACCAATATTAGTAAAGGAGAAAAATGTCTTTTTTTGGTGAATTATTTACTTTTTTAAGAAAAAGAAAAAAACTATGGCTATTGCCCATTATTGCAATTCTTTTGATTTTAGGTGTTTTGATAGTATTAACAAGTAGTTCAGTAGTTGCACCATTTATCTATACCATATTTTAATATGAGAGATGACAAATACAAATATTTACAGTCCTTGTTAATTTGTCCTAAATGTGGGAATAGTTTGGTTTTGGATAATGAGAAATTTATTTGTAATCATTGCAGGACAACTTATCCGATAAAAGAAAATATCCCTATTCTTCTTTCTCCTGAAAAATCGTGGCATAAAACGACAAAGGAGATTAAAACATTTTATGAAGAAACTCCTTTCCCGAATTATGACGATTGCGATAAAACACAAACATTAATTAAAAAATCCAAAAAATCTATCTTCGCTAAGAAATTAGATGAGGAAATAAATTATAATGTAAAAATTTTAGATATTGGCTGTGGCACAGGTCAGTTGGTTAATTTTCTAAGTATTGCAAATAGACAGGTTATAGGAATTGATATTTCTTATAGTTCATTAAAATTAGCAATAGATTTTGCAGAGAATAATCATCTTAAAGGTTCACATTTTATTCAATCTGATTTGTTTTCACCGATATTCAGGGAAGAATCTTTTGATTATGTTATTGCGAATGGGGTTTTGCATCATACTTACAATCCTTATTTTGCTTTTCAATTATGCTCAAAAAAAGTAAAAAAAAGTGGTTTTTTAATCGTAGGTCTTTATCATAAATACGGCAGAGTATTTCATAATTTGATTAAAAAGTTTTATGCTGATGATGAAACAAAAATTAGGAATTATGATAAAATTTTATCAGAACAAATGCAAACTTCTAAACGTTACGATGCATGGTATAAAGATCAATATCAAAATCCCAAGGAATCTATCCATACTATACGGGAAATAATTAAGTGGTTTAGGAAAAATAATTTTTCATTTATTAGGAGTTTGCCTTCTATGGCTTTGTTTGATGATTTTAACGAGAATGATAGGTTGTTTGAACGTCAAGAACAAGTTAGTAAATTGGAAATATTTTTAAATGAAATCTTGATGCTCTTTACAAATAATTATGAGGGTGGTTTTTTTATAGCGATTGGGCAGAAGAATTAATCCAAGGGAATAAATTATGTATATTTTGGGAATATCGGCATATTATCACGATTCGGCAGCAGTTTTAATCAAAGATGATTTTATAGTCGCCGCAGTGCAAGAGGAAAGATTTTCACGGAAAAAGCATGACCCAGATTTTCCAATAAAATCAGTTGAATACTGTTTGAAAGAAGCGAATATCACTTTATCGGATATAGATAATATTGTTTTTTACGACAAACCGTTTATTAAATTTGAGAGACTTTTATTGACTTATATTGCAGAGGCACCGAAAGGATTTCAATCTTTCCAAGAAGCAATGCCTATCTGGTTAAAAGAAAAATTATTTTTAAAATCGACGATTGTTAATGAATTAAGAAACATTGAAAAACTACCAAAAAAAGATTTGCGAAAGAAAATTATGTTTAGTGAACATCATATTGCTCACGCTTCGAGTGCTTTTTTCCCTTCGCCTTTTGATGAGGCTACAATAGTAACGATTGACGGTGTAGGGGAGTGGACTACAACAAGTATCGCGAAAGGTTCTGCGAATAAAATTGATATTTTAAAAGAAATACATTTTCCTCATTCTATTGGGTTGTTGTACTCTGCTTTTACTTATTACTGTGGTTTCAAAGTCAATAGCGGAGAATATAAATTAATGGGATTGGCTCCTTATGGACAAGCTAAATATGTAGATAAAATTAAAGATAATCTAATAACAATTAATGATGACGGTTCTTTTGCATTAAATATGTATTATTTCAATTATACAAGCGGATTGACTATGACAAACGATAGATTTAATCAGCTTTTCGGAAGACCACCGAGGGAAAATGAATCTATCATTGATGACTTTTATATGGATATTGCCAAATCAATACAAGTTGTTACTGAGGAAATAATCATTAATCTTGTTAAATATGCAAGGGAATTAACAGGAAGTAAAAAGCTTTGTCTTGCAGGTGGAGTTGCTTTGAATTGTGTGGCAAATGGTAAAATATCAAAAGAAAATATATTTGATGATATTTGGATTCAACCTGCTGCCAGTGATGCCGGTGGAGCTTTGGGAGCGGCTTATGCTTGCTATTATTTAGAGCATAAAAAAACGAGAATTATTGATACAGGAAATGATAAAATGCAGGGTGCCTTATTGGGTCCTCAATTCACAAATGATGATATTAAAAAGGTACTTGATAAATTCAATGTACTTGCTCAAAAAGTCAATGATGATGAGCTTTTTGAAAGAGTTGCTAATGCTTTAATCAATCAAAAAGTTATAGGTTGGTTTCAAGGGCGTATGGAATATGGTCCGCGGGCTTTGGGCAATAGGAGTATAATCGGAGACCCGAGAAGTCAAAAGATGCAATCTATTATCAATCAAAAAATAAAGTTTAGAGAGGATTTCAGACCTTTTGCACCGAGCGTATTGCTTGAAAAAACTAAGGAATATTTTGAATTTGATAAATCCAGCCCATATATGCTTTTTGTTGCAAATGTTAGTAAACAGCAAAGAGTTGCTCCATCTGGAAATGAGAAAAAGTTGACAGGTTTGGATAAATTAAAAATAGCCAAATCATCTATACCTGCTGTTACTCACGTTGATTACACTGCGAGATTGCAAACGGTAGATAAAAAAACAAATCCCCGATATTATAATTTAATTAATAAATTTTACGAAAAAACGGATTGTCCATTAGTGATAAACACGTCTTTTAATGTCAGAGGCGAACCTATTGTTTGCACTCCCGAGGAAGCGTATCATTGTTTTATGAGAACGGAGATGGATATATTAGTATTAGGGAATTATATTATTTATAAAGATGCAATGGATTTGCAAGTATAGAAATGAATGTTTTATATTAAAATAGGTATTATCTATCACACGAAACGAGCTGTTAAAATGGAACGAATATATAAAGATGGGCAGAT
>CAZVPQ010000230.1:0-4670 GCA_964628675.1 uncultured Hyphomicrobiales bacterium
TCCCCTTCAAAAGTAGATACTGTATTTAGAACCGCAGTTAATGAAGGTAGACGAAGAACATTAGCACATATCAAAATGCCCAAAAATGAAAAATTTAAAATTGAATATGTGAGAAATAAATCTTGGGGTGGTTACAACTGGTTCAAAGGTAATTCATTCAGTCTAATTCAAGTCAATCTTGATTTGCCGATTTATATTGATAGAGCTATTGATTTGGCTTGCCACGAAGGTTATCCGGGACATCATGTTTACCATTCTTTAATTGAGCAAAATTTTGTTAAGAAGAACGGTTGGATTGAATTCACTGTCTATCCACTATTCAGTCCCGAAGCTCTTTTGTCTGAAGGAAGTGCTAATTTTGGAATTGAAGTTGCTTTTACACATAAAGAAAGAATGGAATTTGAAAAGAAAACTCTGTTTCCATTAGCAGGAATTAATCCTGATAAAGTTGAAGAATACTATCATATTTTAGATTTAGTCAAAAAATTAAGCTATGCTTCCGTAGATATTGCAAGACAATATTTGAATGGGAAAATTTCCAGAGATGAAGCAGTTGCAAAAATTATGAAATATAAATTGAGAAGTAAAAAACACGCTGAAATTAATGTTAATTTCTTTGAACAATATCGCTCCTATATAATTAATTATTATATTGGCGAAGAACTTTGTAGGAACTGGGTAGAAGCTAAGGGCGGAACAGAAAACAAACCGGAAAAACGTTGGTCGGTGTTCAAAGAATTACTTTCCAGACCTTTTTTGCCAAGTGATTTAAAAATAAATCAATAGGAGGTGTTTTATGTTAAATAATATCTATATTATAATTTTTTCTTTAACATTTCTTTTATTATGTCCAACTAATTCGGAGAGTAAAAAAATGGAAATAAAAGTATCGAGCAATGATTTCCAAAACGGTGGCTCTATCCCCTCTTTATTTACTTGCGAAGGCAAAAATATATCACCTCAAATATCTTGGGCTAACTACCCAAAGAATACAAAATCATTTGCTCTAATTGCTGATGACCCTGATGCACCAATGGGTACTTGGGTGCATTGGATTGTTTATAATATTCCTAACAAAACTAATGAATTAAAACAAAATTTCCCATTAGATAAAGAATTTAGTAATGGTATTAAACAAGGTATGACCGATTTCGGTAAAACAGGTTTCGGGGGACCTTGCCCGCCATCTGGAGTACATAGATATTTCTTTAAAGTTTATGCTTTGGATACAATATTAGATGTTCCTTATGGATTAACTAAAAAATATTTATTAGAAGCAATGGAAGGACATATTTTAGCACACGGTCAAATAATGGGAAAATATAGAAGAAATAAATAATTTTACAAGGGAAAAATATGTTTAAAATGTCACTCTTAATCTTGACGATTCTATCAATAATTGTTTCAAATGTTTTTGCAGAAACAATTTTCTATCCTGCAAATACATTGGATATTCAATTATTTGGAGGCAAAGCTAATTCATCAAGTTATTTTGATTTGGAAGGGAAAATAATAACTAAAGAAAAAGACAAAAGTGTATCAGATGACCAGAATGAAAGAATAAAATTATTTGATTATGAAGAATATACTTTTGGTATCAAAGCCAACTATTCGTTGACTAATAATTTGATACTTTTTATGACAATTCCTATCAAGTACTATTCTTTATCTCGGAGGTCCGATTCGACTTATATTTTATATGATTCTTCTTATACACCAGCTCAACCATATACTTACTCTCAAAAAATTCCCTTAGGTACAAATTCTTTATTTCAGCCTGCATATTATTCAATAGGTGCGAGATATAAATTTTATTCGAAAAAAACTTATGCTGCTTTATTGTCTGAATTAAGAATCCCACCGGGTTTTCATAACGGTATTCAAAACGACCCTAACTATCAATTTCTAAGCGACGGGGCATTTGAAACATTGATTGGAGCTGTAATTGGAATTAAATTTGAAAAGAGTTGGTTCGAAACTTCTTTCAATTATAATTTTAGAAGCGAGGATTTAGTCGATTATTATCTCATTCATACCGAAGGAGGAATTAGCACGGTCAAAGGCTCAAGGTTGGTATTTGCACTTGATTTTCTTCAAAGTACAGAATCTTTTAATAATGCTGTAAAATTTGACCCATTGAAAACAACTTTGCAATCAAATAGTTTTGATGCAGGATTTCTTTTTGAATTGTTTTTAACCGAAAACTTATATTCGCAATTTTCTTATCAATTGAATTTGTTAGGTAAAAACACATTGAACATTGGAGGATTTACAATAGTTGCCGGTTATAGAATTAAATAAACTATTCATTAAATAATTAAAGATAAATAATTGAGATTTGAAGTTAAATATATGTCGGGTGCGGGAAATACTTTTACTGTAATTGATAATCGTAAATATAAATTCCCTGCTGATTATTATAAAATAATAGCGCCTTTACTTTGTGGGAAAAACGGAATAAAACAAATACATACCGAAGGTTTGTTAATTATTAATGAATGTGATGAATATGATTTTGATGTTTTCTTTTTTAATCCAGATGGTTCTGACGGTATGATGTGCGGTAACGGCGGAAGATGTGCAGTTGCTTTCGCTGTCAAAGAAAATTTTATTAAGAATATCAAAGCCAATCAAAGGATTGTCTTCAAAATGGCAGGTGGCATTTATCAAGGTGAATTGATTAATCATCATATCCGATTATTTTTGCCCCCTCCTATTGAAATAAAAGATAATATCAACATTGAAACTAAAGATGTATCATATCAAGGCATATATGTTAATGTTAATTCAGACCATTTTGTAATTAATTATGATAAAATCAAACAAACTAATAAAAAATCTTTTTTTGAGTTTTGTGTAGATACTTATGCACCGTCAATTAGATATCATAAAGCATTTGAACCAAGAGGCGTAAATGTTAATTTCTATGATATTGAAACAAGACAAAAAATATTTCTAAGGACTTACGAACGTGGTGTCGAAGCGGAAACGGGTGCTTGCGGCACAGGTGCTTTGTCAACTATGCTTGCTGCTTTAATGAGAAAAGAAATAGATTTGCCTGTTACAATTATACCACCGAGTAAAATACAATTAATTGCTGATATTGAGGGTGAATTCCCAGATAATATTAAATCATTGATTCTCGAAGGAAGTGCAGATATTAAAAAATCAACTTTTATTGATATACCTGATTTTAATTCTAATAATTAGAAAGATAAATATGAACGATATTCTAAAAACAGTAAAAAATAATTTTCCTGAAATTGTGAATTATAGAAGGTCAATTCACAAAAATCCTGAACTGTCATTCCAAGAATACGAAACATCGAAATATATAAAAAGTATTCTTACTGAATTAGGAATTGAATATCAATCAATTTTAGAAACTGGGGTTGTAGCAACAATTGGTAATGGAGAAAAATGCATTGCTTTGCGAGCGGATATTGACGCTCTGCCAATTCAAGAAGAAACCAAATTGACGTTTGCTTCTAAAAACAAAGGGGTGATGCACGCTTGCGGACACGATTTTCATTCGGCTATGTTATTAGGTGCCGCCAAGGTTCTTAAACAATACGAAGCCAAATTGAAAGTTCAAGTAAAATTAATTTTCCAACCCGGTGAAGAAAAACTTCCCGGTGGTGCTTTGCAAATGATTAAAGCAGGCGTTTTGGAAAATCCTATTCCGAGTGCAATTTTTGGACAACACGTTAATCCTGAAATAGAAACCGGCTCAATTGCTCTTGCTCCGGGGTATGTTATGGCATCTGCCGACGAATTATATTGGACTATCAATGGTAAAGGTGGCCATGCGGCACAACCTCATTTAAATGACGATACTATTATTTCATCTTCCCAATTAGTCTTGTCATTACAATCTCTAATGACAAAATTTAAAAATCCCTTGGATTCCGGAGTTTTATCAATAACCTCAATTCACGGTGGCTCCGCTCCCAATATATTCCCCGATGAAGTTAAACTAATGGGAACTCTTAGAACATTTAATAATGAATGGCGGAACTTTATACACAAAAAAATTGATAATATCTCACAGAAAGTTTGTGATTTATATAATACAAAGTGTGAACTTACAATTAAAAAAGGTTATCCTCCTTTATTTAACAACGAAAGTAGCTCTGATTTTGTAAAAGAAATTGCAAATAATATTTTTGATAGTAATAAAATTCTTGATTTTGAACCTAAAATGTGGGCTGAAGATTTTGCTTATTATTCGGAAATAATTCCCTCTACATTTTGGTTTTTAGGTATTAATCCGAAGAATCATACAACGATGCCTCCATTACACAATGCAAAGTTATCTCCCGACGAAGAAGCGTTGATTTATGGCACGGCTATGTTTGTAGAAATAGCTATAAATTATCATTCATAAATCAATTTTAAAAATATTTATTATGTAAATTATATTACTCTGTAATCAAAACAAAAGCACCCCAATAATAAGGTGAATTATATAAATCTTTCATTTCTAATTGAGCTTTCTTGAATGCTTGTTTTTTATCGCCTGATTTAAGCCAATTTTGATAGAAAAATCTCATTAGCTCTTGTGTTGTGTAATCATTGACAGTCCATAAACTCATTATAATTGCTTTGGCTCCCGCAACTTCAAATGCACGTTGCAAACCGTAAACACCCTCACCGTTTTTCACTTCTCC
>CAZVPQ010000231.1:0-4664 GCA_964628675.1 uncultured Hyphomicrobiales bacterium
AGTATAAAATTCCTACTTATGCTAGTTTTTCTATCAAGCCCTTTATATTCTTTTGACGGATTGCTATTTAAACCATTAACGGCTAATGTTTTGGAACCTCGTGTAGGTGCTTTATATGAATTGCAAGACAATAAAATCAGACTTGATATTGGGAATTCAATTGATTTATTTGAAAGCAGATATGACGAAAACTTTATTATTCGATATGGAGTTGATTTTTTTACTTTTTCCCGTCTGCGTTCGGAAGGCAGATTCAAATTCCCCGTTGAAACAGCTGACTATTTTTTTGGGGTTAATTCTTCTTTGAAATATCATTATTCCAATACCGATTATTATGTTAGATTGAGATTATCTCATATATCATCTCATCTAATTGACGGTTATTCAAAAGACGGCGTTTTTAATAAAATGCCTGAGGTTTATAGCAGAGAATTTTTTGATTTAGTGTTTGCGATGGATTATTACGGGCTTCGCCCTTATATTGGTTCAAGCATTATTTTCTCGACCATACCAAAAGATGTCAATAAAATCATACCTCAATTGGGTATAGATTATCATTTTGCAATTAGTGATAATTTTGAAATACGAGCAGGATATGATTTTAAACTCGGTGGATATAATAATATATATACCGGCATTCAATCTGCACAAATTGGGCTACTGATTAAACAATATGAAAACTATGGAATATTGATAAATTACAATTATTATAAAGGCAATTCTATGCACGGAATGTTTTATAAAGATAAAGATAATTATTCAGCAGTTGGCTGTCAAATATATTTTTATTAAATTATCAAAATTATTATTGCATTATTTTTGAGGTTATTATGGCAAGAGCATTAAACAGAGTTACCCTACTTGGCAATTTAGGAGCTGACCCAGATGTTAGGACCACTCCACAAGGGCGTAAAGTTGCAAATATCAGATTAGCAACAACTGAATCTTATAAAGATAATAATGGTGAATGGAAAGAATATACGGATTGGCATAGAATTGTTTTTTGGGATTATTTAGCCGATAATATTGAAAAATATGTTAAAAAAGGGCATAAGCTCTATGTTGAAGGCAAGTTAAAATCAAGAAGTTATGAAGACAAAGAAGGAATTACCCGTTACGTTACAGAAGTTTTAGCTAAGAAAATGATTATGCTGACACCTCGTTCGGAAAGTAATCAACAAGAGGGAAATAACAGTTCTTATACTGATGGTAACTCTGTCGAATTCCAAAGTAATGATACCGAAAAAGATGACGATTTACCATTTTAATAAATAGTTAATGGAAACAAAATATCTGATTCTATTCGATATTGACGGCACAATTCTGAATTTTAAACAGTATAATTCAAAAGAAATATTTTCCAAAATGTTGAAAAATATTTTCGGAAAAGATGTGCCTATGTCAATGATGCCTCGTTTCGCAGGTTTGACCGATTTGGAAATTCTCGAAGGTATTGCCACAAATATCGGATTATCCCATTCGGAATTATATGAAAAAATCAATAAAGTTTGGGACAAAATCTTAGCTGATTTCAAAGAATTTTGCACTCCGGAATACATTGATTTATTGCCCGGAGTCAAAGAATTAATCAAGGTTTTAGACAAAGATGATAAATATCAATTAGGATTGCAAACAGGCAATTTCAAAGACAATGCTTATGCAAAATTAGATTCTTATGATTTAGGAAAATATTTTCCTTTCGGTGCTTTTGGCTCCGACAGTAGCAAACGAGAACATTTGCCCCCTTTGGCTATCAAAAGAGCTAACGAATATCATAATCAAACACTTTTTAACAATACCAATACTCTGGTCATTGGTGATTCAAATCGAGATATTGAATGCGCCAAAGCCAATAATTTGCCGGCATTAGCCGTCGCTACGGGATATGAAAGTATTGGGGATTTGAAAGCACATAATCCCGATAAAATTTTGCAAAATTTTTCCGATCTTGAATCGGCATTAAATATAATTGAAAATATTTTGATAAAATAAATATGAAAAAAATTACTATTGCTATAGATGGTCCGGCTGGTTCCGGAAAAACAACAACAGCTAAAATTATTGCCGAACATTTCAACTATTTATATATTGATACCGGTGCTATGTATAGAGCTGTAACACTTGCTTGGCTTAGAACAAAAACGGATTTTAATGAAAACTATATATGCGATTTGATTAATATAATTCATATTGATATGGAAAATACTCCAAGCGGTCAAAAAACATATCTAAACGACAAAGATGTTAGCGAAGATATTAGATTGCCTGAGGTTACTAAAAATGTAAGTCCTGTTAGCGCTATTGCTTGCGTGAGAGAGAAACTTGTTGCTATGCAAAGAGAACTTGGCAAGAATGGGGCGTCGGTTTTAGACGGGCGAGATATAGGTACTGTTGTTTTTCCTGATGCCGAATTGAAAATTTATCTTATTGCATCTACCAAAGCAAGAGCCGAAAGAAGAGCAATGGAATTAAGAGAAAAAGGCATTGAATTTTCTAATTCAGAAATTGAAAAACAAATTATAGACAGGGACAAATACGATAGCTCGCGTGATATAAGCCCTTTAACAAAAGCTGATGATGCTGTCGAGATAGATACTTCTAATTTGACTATTGAAGAACAAAGTCGCTTAATTATTCAACTCGCCGAACAAATTATTAAAGGATAAAATTATGAAAATTTCTATAGATAAATCCTCAGGGTTTTGCTGGGGTGTAGTGAGAACTATTGATATAGTCGAAAATCAAATAACAAATTCAGAAAACAACAATATATATATTCTTGGGCAAATTATTCATAATCCTCGAGAAGTCGAGCGATTGGAAGCTAAAGGTTTAAAAACTATTTCCAGAGATGATTTCCCGAGAATTGCAAATGAAAATGCAAAAGTTATCATTAGAGCTCACGGTGAACCACCACAGACATACAGCTACGCAAAAGAGTTAGGAATTGAGTTAGTTGATGCTACTTGCCCGCTTGTTACTCGCCTTCAAGAAAATATTCATAAGAAATATACCGATGGTTGGCAAATAGTTATTTTCGGCAAAAAAACTCACGCAGAAGTTATAGGATTGCGTGGTGTTGTAAACGACACCGCCATTGTGATTGAATCTGTTGAAGATGCAATGGAAAAAGTGGATTTTTCAAAAAAGACAATTTTATTTTCACAAACAACTATGGATAAACCTACTTTTTATGCGATTAAAGAGGTGCTTTCTAAAAAAGCTAAGGAGTTCATTGATGCTAATGATAATGATGTTTTCGACTCCAAGGACACTATTTGCAAGTTTGTATCCGGACGGGAAGAAGACTTAAAACAATTTTGTACTGATAATGATGTTGTGCTTTTTGTTGCCGGAAGAAATTCGTCGAATGGAAAAAGTTTATATGCTGTTTGCAAGACAGTAAACGAGAGAGTGTTTTTTATTGAAGATGCAAATGAAATTGATTATTCTTGGTTTAACAATTATTCAACTATTGGTATTACAGGCGCAACAAGTACTCCTCAATGGTATATGGAAAAAGTCAAATCTATATTAGACGAAAAATTTGATATATAATTCCGTAAGGGACAGAATAGTGTTCGACGCCTACAATGATTTTATTTTATCAACATCAATCTTCCGCTTTGTATTTTATTTCCTATGGAGTTTCATTATTTTGTCAATACTTTTATCTCTTAAATCTTCCAAAGAAGATTCACTCAGCATTTTATAAGTTTCATCTCTTAATTTACCCCATTCTTCGTGAACCGGACAAGGAGTGTCAGGGTCGCAATCCGGAAAGCCAAGAACACATTTATGAAATACTTCCAAACCGTCAATAGCCAATACAATATCAATTAATCTAATTTCAGATATAGGCTTTTTTATAAAAAAACCACCGTGCTTTCCTTTGCGTGATGCTACTATCATATTCAAAGCAAGAGTTTGCAAGACTTTGGAAACAAATTCTTTTGGAACTTTCAAAGCTTTTGAAATTTCTTTTGCATTTTTCACTTCTCCCTTTTCCAAAGTTGACAAAAACAAAACAGCTTGTAATCCCAACTCACATTTTTTAGAAAATATAACAGTCATATCTATCTTTTAGTTTTAATTAATAAACTTTTTTAACAAAAATAAAAAAATATTTTGGTAATAAGACAATTTATTCTTATTTTTAATCGGATTATGAAGTCTGATTATTAATTTTGATAATTTTAGGAGAGAAAAATGGGAAAAAGTAATAAATTTAACTTGGCAGATTCGGTAGAATACTCCTCTGAATCTATTGTTAGCAAAACAATATCGAAAAACTCAGCAGGTAATATTTCATTATTTGCATTCGACAAGGGACAAAGTCTGAGTGAGCATACGGCAAAATTTGATGCCTTTGTTAATATAATAGACGGCAACGGTGAAATAATTATTGATAAGCAGATACATAAACTTTCTGCCGGCGAATCGATAATTATGCCGGCAAATATTCCCCACGCCGTAAATGCAAGTGAAAAATTCAAAATGCTTTTAGTTATGATTAAAGAAGAAAATTAAAATTGGCAATAAAAAACATAACACTAACCCGTAGCGGCAATTCACGAATTGAAAAACCAATTGACAATACACGTAGCGCCAATTCACGAATTGAAAAACCAATTGACAATACACGTAGCGCCAATTCACGAATT
>CAZVPQ010000232.1:0-4655 GCA_964628675.1 uncultured Hyphomicrobiales bacterium
AGTCTTCAAATTTCTCCGGTTTAAAATCAAGATTAATTGGTCCGGGAATTACATCAGGCAGGATTATAGATTTAGCTGTTAAACCTGATGACCACAGTACATATTACGTTGCTTCCGCTTCCGGTGGTGTATGGAAAACAACTAATAATGGAATTACTTTTAACCCTATTTTCGATAAAGAGCATTCTTATTCCATTGGTTGCGTTACTATTGACCCGAATAATTATAATGTTGTATGGGTGGGCAGTGGCGAAAACAATAGCCAAAGAAGTGTTTCTTATGGCGACGGCGTTTATAAATCAATTGATGGTGGCAAAAGCTGGAAGAATATGGGATTGAAAGATTCTAAAAATATTGGCAAAATCATTGTTAATCCTAAAAACTCAAATATAGTTTATGTTGCGGCATTCGGACCTTTATGGGGACCCGGTGGCGACAGAGGCTTGTATAAGACTACAGACGGCGGAAAAACTTGGAATAAAACTTTAGAAATTAGCGAAAATACCGGCGTATCTGATATTGCAATGGACCCGAGAGACCCCAATGTTATTTATGCAACTTCGTATCAAAGAAGAAGACACGTTTGGACTTTAATTGACGGAGGTCCCGAAGCAAGGATTTATAAAACAATTGATGCAGGTAAAACTTGGAATAAACTTGAAAACGGTTTGCCGAGTGGAGATTTGGGTAGAATTGGTATTGCAGTCTCCCCCGTTAATCCTGATTATGTTTTTGCATTAATCGAAGGTGATAAATCAAAAGTCGGATTTTATAAATCAACTGACAGAGGTGCTTCTTGGAAAAAAGTAAGTGCTTTTAATCCCGGTAGCGCCCAATATTATCAAGAATTAATATGCGATCCTTATGATGTTGATAAAATTTATTCTACGAATACTATAACAAAAGTTACGCTTGATGGAGGGAAAACTTGGAAAGCATTGGGCAATAAACACAGACATGTGGACGACCATGCTTTATGGATTGACTCTGACAATACAGACCATATTTTAATTGGTGGCGATGGAGGTTTATATGAGACATTTGACGGTGGTAAAAATTGGCATCATTTCGCTAATTTGCCTGTTGCCCAATTCTATAGAATTTCTTGCGATAATACTTTGCCTTTTTATTATGTTTACGGTGGCACGCAAGATAATAACTCTTGGGGATGTCCTTCACGCACAACAAATGCCGGCGGTATTCTTAATGATGACTGGTTTCAATTAGTCGGTGGCGACGGTTACCAGCCCCGTTCCGACCCCGACAATCCCGATATTATATATTGTCAATGGCAGTATGGGAATTTAATGAGATATGACAGAAAAACCGGTGAGCAGACTTACATACAACCACAACCGGAAAGAGGCGAAGAACATCGTTGGAACTGGGACTCTCCTGTAATTGTCAGCCCTCATAAAAATACAAGAATTTATTTTGCTTGCAACAGACTTTATCAAACTGATGACAGAGGGAATAGCTGGAAAGCTATTAGCCCTGATTTAACAAGACAAATTGATAGAAATCAATTGTCCATTATGGGCAAAATATGGTCTCCCGAAGCCGTTGCTAAAAATGCATCTACTTCTCTTTACGGCAATATTGTCGCTCTTTCGGAATCACCTGTAAAAGAAGGCTTGATTTATGTCGGTACTGATGACGGATTGATTCAAATTACCGATGACGATGGAACAAACTGGACGAAAATAGAACATATTGCAGATGTTCCCGATACGACTTATGTTAGTGATATATTTGCTTCTAATTTTGATGAAAATGTTGTATTTGCTACATTGAACAATCACAAAAGAGAAGATTTCAAACCTTATGTTTTGAAAAGTACAGATAAAGGAAAAACTTGGTTCTCTATTGCAGGGAATTTGCCGGACAACCAACCTGCATGGACAATTTATCAAGATTTCAAAAATAAAGACCTTTTATTTGTAGGTACTGAATTCGGTCTGTATTTCACAGTTGACGGAGGCAATAAATGGGTGCAACTTAAATCAGGTCTTCCGACTGTTGCAGTCCGAGACCTTGAAATTCAAAAACGCGAAAGTGATTTAGTACTTGGCACATTCGGTAGAGGTATTTATGTTTTGGATAATTATTCTCCATTGAGATATGTTAATGATAAAATTTTAAATGAAGATTTTCACTTATTCCCAATCAAAGATGCTTTGATGTTCTTCCAAAATGAATCGAGACGTAAAAGCGGACAAGGTGAAGATTTCTTCAGAACTAAGAATCCGCCTTATGGTGCAGTGTTTACTTTTTATCTCAAAGATGGATTTAAAACCGGAAAAGCTTTAAGAAAAAAAGAAGAAAAAGAAATTAGAAAAGAAAACAAGCCTTATCATTACCCGTCTTGGGACGAGTTAAGATTGGAAGACAGAGAGCAATCCCCTTATTTGATTTTTGAAATTACCGACTCACAAGGCAATTTCATAAGAAGACTTACGACAAGTCCTAAAACAGGAATCAATAGAATAGTTTGGGATTTGACCTATGCTAGTAAATCTCCTGTAAGCAAATCAACAAAGACTGTCAAAAACGGTGATTTTCCTGTTTTGCCGGGTAAATACAATGTTACGGTTTATAAAAACATCAATGGTAAAATAACAAAATTTTCAGACCCAGTTGAATTTACTGTTAATCGTTTGAAAAACTCTACTTTGCCTGCTCCTGATGCCAAAATACTAGCAAAATTCCATACTAAGCTTTCGAGATTAATGCAAGCGGTATTAGGCACTGATAAATCAATCGCAGAGATTGAAAACAGAATAGCATTAGTCAAAGTTGCATTGAAAAACACACCGCAAGCTGACTTAAAACTATTAGAAAAGATAAGGAAGATTGAACTCAACTTAGATGATATTAAGGTCAAACTTAGCGGTGATCCTACAATTAGCAAAAGGAACGGCAATCAAACACCTTCTATACACGATAGATTGAACGATATGATTTATGCTACTGCTTGGCAATCTTCAGCTCCAACACGTACAGCACAAAAATCATATAATATTATTGCCGAAGATTTTGTGCCAATTCTCGACCAATTACGAAAATTGGTTAACGTCGATTTGGATAGTATAGAAAAGAAATTGCAAAAATTAGATGCACCTTGGACTCCGGGTAGAATTCCATATTGGAAACCATAAGATTATCTAAAAATTAATAAAATACGTTTAATCTAATTAAAGATTAAACGTATTTTATAATTCAACATAATTTGCTGGAAGATATCAATGTAAAAAAATATGGAAGTTAGAAAATTTACGGATTCGGCTATACGTCAAGCCGAAAAGACAAGAATCACTAAACGGTTTCTTAAAAATCGTCCTGTTATCGAAGGATATACAATCGACGGACCGACTTCAAAAGATTTGGACGACGGATTAAATATGTATAAAAAGGGTGATAATTATATTTTAGAAATATCAATTGCCGATATAACTTCCGTGATAAAATTATATTCCGAACTTTTTAGAATTGCTTATGATAGAATTGAAACCAGATATTTAAGCGATTACAATATTCCAATGCTACCTGCTATCTTGTCCGAGAACAGGTTGAGTCTTTTGCCGGGGGATTTGAGACCTGCAATTACATTTTATATGGAAATTTCATCTGACGGAGATGTCGTTAATTTAGAAATTAAAGAAACAGCTTTTAAAAATATTAGAAGATTATCTTATCAAGCCTTTGATATAATAGCAAGAACTGATAAAGACGACAAAGACCACCAGCTGTTCGCCGAAATGATTAATATGGCTGAATATTTGATTGACAGAAGAAGAAGCAAAGGTGCTTTGGCAATATATGATTTAAAAAAAGGTATTTATACAAATGAAGAAGGTATGATTTTGCCACTGAAAAAGGGACGTTCACACTACGGGAACTTAGTTATTCAAGAATTTTCAATATTAACAAACAAATCTGTTGCTTGGTTTTTCGCCAAAGAAGATATTCCTATTTTATTCAGAAATCACACAATAAAACACAGCGCCCCCAACAGAAAAGAAATTCTGGAGCAAATAAATACTTCAATAATGCATCCGCAACATTTAAATGCTCTTCGACGACGTAGTCAATTATGGTTTAATCGTGCTGACTACGGTCCAGTTGTTCGTGGACATTTCGGATTGAATGAACCTGTTTATACTCACGTTACTTCACCGATTAGAAGACTTGCCGATTTGATTAATCATTATGTGATAAAATCATATATTCATAATACGGATAGTCCTTTAAAATTCGAACAACTCGAATCAATGGCAAAAGACATTAATATTAAAAAAAACATAATAAGAGATGAAAAAGTTGAATATGAAAAAGAGAAAATAGAAAAAACTTCACTGCAAATATTAACTGCTTTTTCGGAAGAAGAAATTGAATTCTTAAAAGACAATGAATTTACAAATGTTTTAAGGGTTGCTTTAAAAAATGATATAATTTCCGAGAAACTAAGTTCTGTTCTTAATAATCGTTTCAAGACAAATAAAATCGACCCTACTATGCTGTATGTTATTCTTTTTAAATCAAGGAAAGACAGTACCGTCTGGTTGGATTTTAAGAAAGAAGCTTTATACCATATAAAACATATAAAAGGATTAGCTACTCAGCTATTGCATATTTTAATTCAAAAAAATATAATT
>CAZVPQ010000233.1:0-4628 GCA_964628675.1 uncultured Hyphomicrobiales bacterium
CCAAGGTGTATGTCCATAATTTAAGTAATCATAAAAATCTTCATACCTTTTTTCTCTTTCCTTATCATAATCTATAAAAGAATCAACGATACGACGCCATACATCACAATCCAATTTCTTTTCATCAAAAAGGGTTTTAATTTTGTCTGTATTTTTTTCATTATATTCAATGAGTTCAGATGGCGAAGTTTTACTTTTTGCTTTATCTAACATATCCATAAATAATAGCGAAACAGAGTCAGCAGTTTCTTGATTATATAATTGACAATTTAATAAAGCTTCTTTTAAATAATATGATGCTAAAAAATAATAGGCAGTTGTATAATTAGAATCCAATTCAATTACCTTTTTTACCATTTCAATAGAATTTTGGATAATAATTACTTGTTTTTCTTTTGGTAATTCCTCATTACGGGTTTGCCAATAGTTCGATTCAGCCAAAGCAAGAGTATCATAAGCATGTGAATCATTTGTACCGAAATAGTCGTTAATTTTATCAATATTAGATTTTGCAGAATCTAAAGCTTCTCGGCTATATTTTACATTCCTAAGAAAACCCGTAGATTCAACATAAAGACTAACATATTTAGAAAAAACTGTTCCTACTACTTGTCCTTCCATATTAACTGCAGGACCTCCACTATTGCCGGGATTAATTGTTGCGGTAGTTTGCAATGTACTGTCACGGGGATCACTACTCAATATCCCCCAAGTAACTTTAATGCTCGAAGATTTTCTTCCAGCCGCAGGATAGCCGAGAACCAATATCTCTTCACCTTGGCTAACTTCATCGGAAGGAGCTAATTTCAATGCTTTATAATTCCCGTCTTTTATTTTTAATACAGCCAAATCCAAATCTTCATTTTTCCAAACAATATAAGCAGAGAGAGTATCAAATTTTGTTGACTTAGAGAGAATTATTATTATACCTCGTGCGTTTTCAACAACATGATTATTCGTCATTATAAAACCTTTAGAGTCAACGATATAGCCTGTGCCTGTACTTATATTGGAACTGATGCCAAAATTAGGCATTTTGAAAGTTTTAATAAAAACTACTGATTCTTGGCAAAGTTTGAAAACATCTTTTTTCTTTAATTCAGTTGAATGAACAATGATTATTTGTGCAAAAAAGATAATAGCAATAAATAAAATTAAGCGTTGTGAAAATTTCGATATTATTTTTACCATCATAAAGAGGTTTCCGTTTAATAATAAAAATGAATTAATAAATTAACAGCAATAAAACAAGTTCTAATATAAATCAATAAACAGATAATTGAAAATTACAAAATATTTAAAAGATATACAAAAAATAATATTTTCTGTAACCAAAAAGAACTTATTATATAATGGTAAGATGTGGCATTTTTTACAATTGTATTTTTTTTTAGGATTTTATTCTGAAAAAGTATATATTTACTGTATGAAAATTTATACAAAAACCGGAGACAAAGGAGAAACTTCTCTTTTCAATGGCGAGAGGCTTTCCAAAGCTTCATTAAGAGTTGATACTTATGGAACTGTTGATGAATTGAACTCTTTATTGGCTGTTGTTTTGGCTTTTGACCCACCCGAGATATTAAACAAAGATTTAAAGAAAATAATGAATCTGCTTTTTAATCTCGGTTCGGATTTGGCAACGCCTTTGGATTCCAAATCCAAATTTAAACCGTTAAGAATTACTGCTGGAAATATTGATTGGTTAGAGAAAAAAATCGACGAATATACTGAACAATTACCCCAATTAAAAACTTTTATACTGCCTATGGGTTGTAAATCGGCAGTGTTTTTAAATCAAGCAAGAACTATTTGCAGACGTGCCGAAAGATTAGCTGTCAATTTAGCCGAAAATGAAGATATTGGCACAAATCCTCTTGTATTTCTTAATCGATTGTCTGATTATCTTTTTACTGCTTCAAGACTTGCAAATATTTTGTCTTCTTATGAAGAAGTCGAATGGGACAAAGGCAAATAACTACCAAGAGAGCATTGTATAGTTTATTCCGATATGCAAGCCTCCAAGGGTTTTTTCTAACTGCGAAACCGTAAGATATTTGCTTTCTATGCCAAGTTGAAATGATTTTGAGATTTGCCAATAATATGCCAAAGAAAACATATAGCAATAGTCCCAGTTCTCACTATTGGAAATCTCTCCAAATGCTTCAACCTCCGACCAAAAATGCCCGGCACCAACACCGGCATAAAGCTCAAAACCCAATATGTTTTTATTTATTACAAATAAAATCGGTGTTATGGCAAGTGATGCACGTGCTTCGGTTATACCAAATTCCGTTTCAATTTGCGTTTTTCTTAAATGTGAAACGTGCATCCAACCAGTTTCCATACCAATATTAAGATTATAACCCGGTTGCCACAACAATCTCACAGTAGCCGACAGATTTGTCTTGTCAATTTGATGAGACAAACTATCAATATTCGTATCAATGCCTAAGTTTAGATTTACCAAGAAATTTGATTGTCTCTCCGTGCTATCGGTTTGAGATTTTGCATTAATCTGAACTAATACAAAAAAGATGATAATCAAAATTATATGTTTGATAAATCTCATTTTTTATAATCCTCCGAGTAATATTGATAAAATACAATAGAAGGATAGTTTGTTAAAATACCATCGAAATCAGAATCTTTAAGATATTTTTTAATATATAATTCATCGTCTAAAGTCCACACAAAAGCTTTACGCCCTTGGTCGTGAATTGTATTCAACTCCTTTTTCTGAGTTCCCAAAGTCCAGCGAGGCGCCCATATTTTAGCATCTACTTTCTCTACGTCTTTTGTTGTTAATTCACAAAGAGTTAACAAATTCTTATAATCATCGTATTTCAAAACTTCGTCTAATATCTCGTCGGAAGGAATCCCTATATAAATACTCAAATCTCTATTCATATCTTTTGCTAATTTCATATATTTTTTTTGCACATCTATCAAAGTGGGAATAACTTCCGGAGCTTTCACATCAAGCCAAACAAGATTTAATTTAGTGCTGTATAAAACAGTATCCAAAGCTTCAAAAAGGGTTGGGATATGCTCTCCGTTAATCAATTTTGCAAAAGTAATAATTTGTTTATAAGTAAAGTTCCCGACTTTACCAATCAAATAATCACCTTGAATTAATCTTGACGAGAAATTTTCATCATGAAAAACAATCGGCACCTTGTCTTTTGTAAATTGAATATCTATCTCAATACCGTTGGCTCCGAATTGTTCGGCTAATTTCATTAATTCAACGCTATTTTCCGAAGCGGGTAATCTGTCGGAATTTCTGCCGCCGCCTCGATGTGCAATAATCTTGAAATCGCTTTTATTTTCAGGCAAAGGATTTTCGTATTGCAAAACAAGAGGTATATTAGGTATTGAATATTCATCACTTTGGAAACCTTGAATAATAATAGAATCAGGTTTTTCACCCAAGAGCAATTCTTTGCCACCTTCATTTCTTTTAATATGTGCATTGACAGCACCAACTTGATAATTTTGAGCAAATCGCCAATATCCTTCCAAAATAATTACCGAATCTATCTGCCCGCAATGCAAAACCATATACGAAGAATTCTTTTCGCAGTAAATCGACATTACACCGTCGTGGAATTTAACAACGGCTTTATCACCGAACTTATCTGTACTTTTTAATATTTTATAAATACCTTCAAGGTTTTTCTCAGCGATTATTGGCAATTCATCTGTTTCAGACAGCAATCCGAAATCACCAAACTTAGGGACAACTACATCTTTGAAATCAAAACAAGAAGTTAATATTAGTAGAAGCAAAGTGAAAATATATATCTTATTTATTTTCATAGAATATAACCCAGCATTAATTCGGGATATAAAACATATTCATCAAAAGTGGCAAATGAAAGCCAAGATTGATAATAAAATTTTGTGTAATTAAACTTCATACCAAATAAAACATTATGATTTTTAACAAGTGGTTGCTCAATCAAAAATGATACACCTATGCCGGCAAATCTATTGTCTATATCACCAATCATTTGTTTATCAGCCCAAGTTTTTTGAGATTGAATAATAACTTCTGTTTTAGTTGTAAACAACAACTCATCAAATTTATATCCGATGAAAAAAGATGGGTGGTTGACAAATCCACGCGAACTAACATCAAAACCGTTACTTTTCATTATTCCATACCACAAACCCCATTCAGCACTAGCTCCAAGAGAAAGTTTATCAAATTGCTTTGATAATTTGAGACCTACTGAAAACTGATTTGTCAAATAAATTGTACTTAACCTGCCGATTATGGAAAAATTCCAAGGCAAACCAAAACGCCAATGTATATCAAGCATAGGCAACTGGTCGATTTCTTCTTCGACTATTTCCTTAGGAAGTTTAGTTAAAGTTGCACCAATTGAAATATGAAAATCATAAGGTTTATAACTTTCGGGATAGAAAATCCAAGATTTGATAGTATCTTGCGATTGAGAGAACAAACTCAAAGGCAAAAGTAAAAATACAATCAATATTCTTATATATTTTATCATTCAATTATTAGTTTTCCAACATATTTGCAATATACAAAATATTACTTGATTTTTGTTTAAGTAAATTTTAGGAAAAAATTGAGATGGTCAACACAAATATTCTCT
>CAZVPQ010000234.1:0-4626 GCA_964628675.1 uncultured Hyphomicrobiales bacterium
AATATTTTTATTAATTACTTTTTTACTATCTTTTTCATTTGTCCATTCTCAGGTGAAAAAACAAGATTATATAATTGTAAAAGAAAAACCTAATAGTAAAGCAGAGAGTTATTTCAATAGGGGACAAAAAAAATTAAAAATCAGGGATTTCGACGCCGCAATTATTGAATTCTCAAAAGCAATTGCTTATAACCCCAATTTACTTGAAGCATATCTAAATCGTGGGAATTCTTTTGCAGAATTAGGGGATTCCTACTCAGCTATTGATGATTTCAACAAAGCAATTCTTTTAAATCCAAAATCCCCTATAGCTTTTAATTATCGTGGAATTGCTAAATATGATTTGGAAAAATACGATGAAGCTATTGCTGATTTTAATATCGCTTTGAAATTAAGTAAAAACTATACCGACGCTTATGTAAACCGAGCTTATGCAAAAATGGGTCTTAAAAAATATAAATCTGCGATTAAAGATTTCAACAAAGCGATTAAACTGGAAAAGAAAAATATTGAAGCTTATAACGGCAGAGGCACTCTTTATTCCAAGATGGATAAATACGAATTAGCGATTAAGGATTTTTCAAAATCTTTGACAATTAATCCCAAACAAGAGGATATTTATAATAAAAGAGGTAATGCAAAATCTAATCTCAAAGATTATAAAGAGGCAATTAAAGATTTCGATAAAGCTATTAAAATTAAACCGGATTACGGAATCGGGTACTATAATCGTGCCGCCGCAGAATTATTCTTAAAAGAAACAAAAAAAAGTTGTTCCGATTGGAAAAAAGCTCTTAAATTTGGTGTGAAAAATGCGCAAGTATTAATTGATAAATATTGCAAATAATAGAATGAAATAATGGAAAAGTTTGGTAAAGTATATTTAGCAGGTGCCGGTCCCGGAGATTTGGGTTTAATTACAATAAATGCTGTTCAAGCATTGCAAACTTCTGATGTAATTCTTTACGATAAATTAGCTAATCCCGAATTACTATCTTTTTGCAGAAAAGATGCAGAATTAATTTATGTCGGCAAACAAGCAGGCAAACATCATTTATCCCAAGATAAAATTATAGATTTGCTAATCAAAAAAGCAAAAGGAGGTAAGAACATAATTAGACTTAAAGGTGGAGACCCTCTGGTTTTCGGGAGAGGTTCCGAAGAAGCTTTAGCTTTGCGCAATCAAGGTATAGAATTTGAATTTATACCCGGAATAACAGCAGGTGCGGCGGCTTCGGCTTATGCCGGCATACCGATGACTCATAGAAATTTAGTAACTCAATCCGTTTTTATTACTGCCCACGAAACACCAAGCAAAAAAGACAACCAAGTTGAATGGGAGCATTTTGCGAAAATGAAGCATACCAACTTAATTATTTATATGGGTGCGACAATGATACCGAAAATCGTTGATACTTTGATTCAAAATGGTATGGATTCCAATCAACCTGCGGCAATTATTGAAAATGGCACAATGAACAATCAAAGAACTTTAACAGCTGAATTAAGCAAAATACCACAAAAAGTAGTAGAACAAAATTTCAAAGCTCCTTTGATTTTCTTTATTGGTCCATCGGTTTCATTAAGAAATGATTTGAAATGGTTTGAGAATAAACCTTTTTTCAACAAACGTATTGTTTCTACACGCGCCGAAGACCAAGCACATACCTTGTTTCAAAAATTGTATGATAATGGGGCGATTGTAATACCATTCAAAGTAATCAAAACAGGATTTTCTAATCCCCAAGTAAATATTAAAGAATTATTTAATAAAACAAATTTTGATTGGATTATTTTTTCCAGCGAAAACGGAGTAAGACATTTTTTTGAGCTATTGAAATTGCAAAATTTTGATGCAAGAATTCTTGGTAAAACAAAAATTGCAGTCATTGGTTCGGGAACTGAAAAAAGATTAAATTCTTTTAACCTAAATGCTGATTTTGTTCCACAAAAATATACTTCAGATGCTTTGGCAAAAGAATTATCTGAAATCGAAAGTCTTCAAGGTAAAAATATTCTTAGAATTAAAGGTGATTTCAAAAAGGATTTATTGACTATTGACCTCAGAAAAGCCAATGCCAATGTGCAAACATTAGAAGTTTATAATTTGATGATAGATAAACCCAACGATGAAATAATAGACGATTTAATTGAAAACGGTGCCGATGCTTTTTTGTTTACCAGCACCTCAACAGTCAAACACTTTTTTGAAATTATTGATGAATCCAAAGCTTTGGAATTGCTCAATTCTTCAAGAACAATAGCTATAGGTCCCATTACAGCTTCTGCTTTAAAAGAAAAGAATGTCAAAACAATAATAGAATCTGAAACTCATACTATAGATGGAATTATCGAAACATTAAAAAAAATATTATAAAATATATTTACCTTAATCTAAAATCATTCGAACTCTCAGAAACAAATGTCAAAAATTATTTGAATGCTATTTAAATAATCATTAAATTTATTTATTTGCAAATAAATAATTAAGTAAAATGGCATTTAGTCTAAAACATCAAGCATTATCTATTTTGAAAAGACATATCGGGTCTAATATTCAAGTTGTTTTATGGGAAAATGATGGATTAGTTCTCAAAGAAGGCGAACTTAATGTCGTTAATAATTCAAGCGTCAGAATAATCAGCAACATATCAAAAGAGGGAAATCTTTTACTTCCTTTTGAACAAGACGATATTTCTTATGTTCTGCACATTTACAATAGTATCTATATCGACATTTTGAGAGGCAAGGAAACAATACCATTTGCAAATAAGTTAAAAACAGGAGATTTCCAAGTACTTATTGAAAGTCTGAAACCACATTTGAATGATATTGTGCATATAGTATTCAAGCAAACCCAAGGCATAGGAGTAACTAACGGCAAGTTTACTGATATGGGGATCAAAGAACTAATAGTTAAACCCGCACCTTTTTTCAATACAACTCAAAGACTTAACTATCAAAATATATTACATATATATAAAGACAACGACGACGATTTAATAGGATAAATTTTGATATTTACTATTGTTTATGTTGTTAATAACGTAATTATTTTAATTTGAGAACAAATGGCAAATATTCTTTTTCAAGGTATTAATAAAAAGCTATTGGAATTGTTAACAAAATTGTTGACTCCAAATAAAAGCCCATCTAACTTATTGTGTTAAATGGGCTTATAAATAAATCTGTACACCCTGAGGGACTCGAACCCTCGGCCCACAGATTAAGAGTCTGTTGCTCTAGCCAACTGAGCTAAGGGTGCGTTGCAAAAATACTAACTCCTTTTTAATTAGCCAAAATTTATTGAAAATTTTATTCAAAAACATATAAAGATTTGAATGCACTGTTGATAATATTATTTGAATTGAGAAAATTTCTATTTAAATTTGGAATTAAATGATAAATATAAAAAAATTTATATTAGCTGTGTAATAATAAAGAAAATAGCAAACACAATCATTACTATACCGAATATTCTTTCCAATGTTTTATTTTTTAGAGCGATTGCAGTTTTAGCACCGAGCAAAGAAAAAGGAATCACAAAAGCCGCTAGTATTAAAGTTGTTCTTACGTCAATATGCCCCATTTGATAATGTTTTATACTATTAAAAATTGCAAGAATAAAAACGCAAAACAATGATGTAGCAACTGCATTTTTCATTTTCAGATAATTGATTCTTACAAAAGCGGCAACTAATACAATTCCGCCGCCAGCTGCTAAGAATCCGGCAAAAAAGCCTGCAAATGCACCAGAGAGTAACCCACCGATTATTGTTATTCTTTCTTCCCTTTCGCCTTTGCCAAATAACCAACTTGAAATAAAAAATTTCAATCCTAAAAACATTAAAAATCCGGCTTTTATAATAATTAATAATGTAGGATTTATAAAACCGGTTGCATAACTACCTAACCAACCCAATGGTATAGCTGTTGCAATAGCAGTGAAAGCAATTCTATAATTAACTAAATGCTTTTTATGATACATAAAACTACCGGCTGCCGCTGATGGTATTGCCGCAGGCAAAGGTGTGGCAACCGCAATTATAGGAGCTAAACCCAATAATAATTTCAAAAATGGTGTAGCTACAACCGAACCGCCAATACCAAACATTCCCGAGCTAAATCCTGTGAAAGCCCCTGTAATAAATATGTATAAAATATCCATAAATAATAGAACCAATAAATTCCAGATTGCAAAGAAGCAAAAATAATATAATTTTCTATTATTCTTGCGATTTATTTAATAATTGAATTATTTCCAATCGGAGTCTATTGAAAATAAAATTTAAAATCGTGCTGTAATCAACATCAGTTAAATTGATTTTTTGCAATTTCTCACATTATTCAATTTGAACAACAATTTTATTTAAGACCTGTTTTCTATTCAAAGATAATATGAATTTGGATTTGTATTAAATTTGAAAAATAGAAAATATTCTCTATATTTGAAATATGAATGATATAATATCGGATAATATTAAAGAAATCATTGAGTATTGTAAAAAATACAAAGTAAAGAAATTTTAGAAAGTAGCGAAATGAAATTACCTTGAAACTGCCGGCACAGAAGTTTAATTATTATTTAATAACTTCAAAAGTGCCGGATAAACTGAATAAAAGATG
>CAZVPQ010000235.1:0-4573 GCA_964628675.1 uncultured Hyphomicrobiales bacterium
AATAGATACTTAATAACCCACTAAATTTGATATAGAAGACAAATTTTATTATTAGAGAAATAAATTAACCTGCATAATTGAGTCAACTTCTCAGACATTATGTGCTTATTTATGCTTGGTTATTGTCTTGCAAATGTCTATGAAATTATTAATAAGTATTCTACAAATATTTTTAAACTCTCTGAGGGAAAAAAATTTTTGTAATAATAAATATTTTCGTTAAGTTTAAATGTTCACACTGAGGGAAAATTGAGAGGGTGGTTTTATTAGTCATTATTTTTATAACAAATATGGACCGCTCAAAAATAAAAGAGATTGTTCAGGCAACATATCCTGATATAAAATGCAAATATAATTATAGATGTATGGATAATGGAGTGTGCGAAATAGTTAATATTAACTCCTCCGTTAATTCTGAGAAATTGATAAAATGCAATTATCCTGAAGCTAAGTATTGTATAAATTCTTTTTCTTATGGTAATTCTTACTTTTGCTTATGCAAACCTCATCAATTAATTTTAGATCTTAAATAATTCTATTTATTTTTACTGTTTTACTATTATTAATTTGATGATAAATGTTAAATTCTTAATTTTGAAAAATTTATTAATTGATATTAGAAAAATGGAAACAAAAACAGAAAAAATAAATAGATTGAAAAAGGAAAGAAACGCTATTATTTTAGCTCATTATTATCAAGATTCAGAAATACAAGATATAGCGGATTTCCTCGGTGATTCATTAGCTCTTTCTCAAAAAGCAAAAGAAACAAATGCTGATGTAATTGTTTTTGCCGGTGTACATTTTATGGCAGAAACAGCAAAGATATTAAATCCAACGAAAACAGTTTTATTACCCGATATGGATGCAGGATGTTCTTTGGCTGATAACACTCCTGCGGATAAATTTAAGGAATGGATAGACAATTACCCAGATAGCGTTGTCATCTCGTATATCAATTGCTCGACACAAGTAAAAGCTATGTCCGATATTATTTGCACTTCATCTAATGCTGAAAAAATTGTTAGGTCGGTTCCTGAAAACAAGCAGATATTATTTGCTCCCGACAAGCATTTGGGAAGCCATGTAATTAAAAAGACAGGCAGAGAGATGGTGCTTTGGGACGGCAATTGCGAAGTACATACATTGTTTTCCGAGTTGGAACTGATTAAATTAATGAATAAATATCCTGATGCTGAAGTTTTAGCTCACCCTGAATGTTCTGATAACATATTGCATTATGCCGATTTCATCGGTTCAACATCGGGAATAATTGAAACCGCTAAAGCGTCCTCAAAAACAGAATTTATTATACTAACAGAACCGGGAATTATTCACGAAATGCAAAAGCAAGCACCCGAAAAAATATTTTATACTGTACCAAATCTTGACGGATGCAGTTGTAACGAATGCCCCTATATGAAATTGAATACTTTAGATAAAATTATTTCAGCTCTTGAAAATCTTCAACCGGAAATAATTATTTCTGAAGATTTACGATTGAAAGCACTAAAACCTATTGAAAAAATGTTGGAGTTATCTTGATTGAATATCAACAAACCATTAAATTGCCTGTCTATTATACAAAATATAAAATAGCTGAATATCTTCTCGAAGACATTCCTGACGGCGATAAGACAACAGAAGCTATTTTTACCGATAAAGATAGTATCACCGCAATTATTCAAGCTGAGGAAGACATTGTTTTCGTTGGCAATCAAATATTTAATTATTTCTTTGATGATACTTTTAAAACAGGTCTTTACTTTACAGATGGACAAATCGTAAAAAAAGATGAAATTATCGGCTTAATTTCTGGCAGACCCGATTTAATTCTTTCACGCGAAAGAGTTTTGCTAAATCTTATGCAAAGACTTTGTGGTATAGCTTCTATGACTAAGAAATTCGTTGATATTGCTAAAGATTACGATGTGAAAATTTTGGATACGAGAAAAACTACACCCGGTTTACGTCTTTTTGAAAAATATGCTGTTGTTGTAGGTGGTGGATATAATCACCGAATGGATTTATCCTCAGGCATTCTAATTAAAGACAATCATATTAAAGCCGCTGGTGGTATCACAGAAGCAGTTAAAAAAGTAAAGAAACATAACAAAGAAAAATTACCTGTCGAAATCGAAGTAGAGACTATTGAAGAAATTGTTGAAGCTTTATCAATTGGTGTAGATGGATTCTTATTGGATAATATGAATAGAGCTAAAATAATTGATTGCGTGGAAATTGTCCGTAGAGAAAAAAAAGGAGATGATATTTTTATTGAAGCTTCGGGTGGAATTACATTAGACAATTTAAAAAATTATGTAGATACAGGAATAAATGCTATATCATCGGGATCGCTTACTCATAGCGTAAAAAGTTCAGAAATCCATATTGAGTTTTTATAGTATTATTTTTTTGCCTTATAAATATTGGAATTTATTATCTTCCTCTTATGTAAAAAATGAGTAATAGATGTTTTTAATACACCTAAACCATATTGAGTACTTCTTTTGAAATTTATTGATGAAGCATCGGCAAAATATTTAGTCGGACAGGTGATTTCCGCTATTTCGAAACCAGCCATAAAGATTTGCGACAGCATTTGATTGTCAAAAATAAAATCATCAGAATTTTCTTCATAATTTATCGTTTCCAATACTTCCTTTGAGAACGCCCTGTAACCTGTGTGATACTCAGAAAGCTTTTCACCTAAGAAAATATTTTGAAACAAAGTCAAAAAACGATTTGCAATATATTTGTAAGTTGGCATACCGCCTCTTAATGCTCCGTTGCCCAATATTCTCGAACCTAAGACTACGGGATAAACATCATTGGCTATTAAATATGACATTGATTGTATCAACTTTGGTGTATATTGATAATCAGGGTGAAGCATTATAACTATATCGGCATTTAACTCCAATGATTTTAGATAACAAGATTTTTGATTACCTCCATAGCCCTTGTTGTTTTCGTGTCTAATAATATGTTTAATGCCTAATTTTTTTGCTTCATCGACAGTGTTGTCTTTGCTAGCATCATCAACAAGCACCACATCATCAACAATATCAAAAGGTATCTCTTCGTATGTCTGCTCCAATGTTTTAGCGGCATTGTAAGCAGGTAGCACTACTACTATTTTTTTTCCGTTTATCATCTAATTAATTATATCCTTTGTGAATTAAATATCTTTTCTATATAAAAACGATAGACCTTCCAAAACCAAATTTTCTTTTATTTCAAAATTATATTCCCAATCTCGAAGTCCTTTGGCAAGAATTATTGCAGAGCCACCGGTCAATATAATCGGAACTTTTTTATTGCCAAATTCTCTTTTAATTATTTCACCGACTATTCCTTTTACGCCATAAATCACGCTATTAACAATTCCAAATCTCAATGCTTGCTCTGTATTTTTGCCTAATATTTTCTTTTCAAAATACAAATCAACTTCTCTCAAATCAGCAGTATTATGAGACAATCCTTTTGCTTGTGTATAAATATCGGCAAAAATTACTCCACCTAAACATTTATTACTTTCATTCAAGACATTAATAGTAACAGCAGTTCCGCAATCAACTGTTATCAAAGGCGGTTTGTGATAATTTAAAGCACCAATAAGCCCTGATTTCCTGTCATTACCCATACCGGATATATCTGAAAAATCAATTATATTCTGTTTGTCCAACAACATTTTGCTATTAATAACCGTAATGCAATATTCCTTTAATATAGTCTCAATCTGCTTTCTTATATTTCCATTAACAGATGACAAAATAACAATATTCGGAACTAATGCAAGATTATTTAAAAAGGAGCTAAACTCACTCTGCCAAGAATCGACATAATTAAACAAATTCAGAGTATTATCATAGAAAAATTTAAAACGGCTGTTGCCAATATCAATTAATGCTAATTTTTCATTTTCTGAATTCATTTTCTCTCTATTTTTTCCTGTTATTTTTTATTGCTTTTTGAATATCAGAAAGAGTTTTATCTGTAATTTTAGTCATTGCCTTGCTAAAAGCATTAGCAATATTGTCAACAGAATTATTTTTTCTCTTTTGTTTAACAGTAAATACTTTATTAAGAATAATTTTTTTATCGACACTTAACGGAGCTTTTTTTAACAAACTTATTCGCATAGACAGATAAACATAATCATCTTGTTTGTCATCGTCCAGGCTATTATGAGCATACATTTCCAGCAGACTGCCTTCCAAAATGTAATCCGGTTTAATCATACTACTTGATTTGATAGCTCCGTCAGAAAAAACTCGGATATTATTAAAACGAGTAACAATAAAATCAGTAACTAACTCTGAAATATTTGTAATCCATCGGTGATAATAATATTTTTGAACCCTGCCATTATCCCAAACGGCTAAAAAATGGTCGGTATTAATCTCATCACTTGCAGTAAAATTTCTAATCAAAAGACTACCTTTGATAGTGCTTATACCAACGTCTTCCAACTTGCTAGGCTGTTGCTCCAATCGATAATAATTGATTTCAGGATAATCTACTCTTAGCGAAATACACCCAGCTAATAATGGAATAACTGCGATAAATA
>CAZVPQ010000236.1:0-4572 GCA_964628675.1 uncultured Hyphomicrobiales bacterium
GTTTTTTATCGTCATAAGTCAAAGAATCAATTATTTTCTCATTATCATCATACAATCTGATTAATTCACCTTTGCCACTCAAACCGAAACTCATATTGCCTATTGAGTTGTTTACATCGGGGAATAGAGCTTCAAATTTTTTCAAATCGGCACATAAAACAATATACTCATCAGGTTCTAATACCGTTCCGTCCGGAAATGCAAAACTATGCATATCATCGGAATCTTTAAAAATCCAATTGCTAATATCGACGTTGTGATTATCTGCATTGTAAAATTCCACCCAATCATCTGTATCGAAATCCGGCGACGAATGATAATTTATCTCGTTAATTACAATCAAAGGTGGCTTTTGGTCGAAATACAAAGCCCCAATATCTGCACGGGTGCTATCGGGGTCTAATTCACTATTGGGATCTCCTGCATCAATACAAGGCGAATCTTTTGTTAAACTAAAATCTAAATTATCTTTGTCAACAAATTCAGGATTAGCTAAAATATTATTATCACCAGCCAACTGTTGATTATCACATAGAGAATAACTAATATTTAATGTTGATTTATCATCTTTTGTTATTGGTGTATCAGACTGGGAAATAATTATATTAACAGCATTAATAGTAGCTCCTCCCGAATTAGGAGTTTTCTCATACGCTTTAATTCCTGTTATGTTATTGTACAAAGTATTATTGATAAAATTAACATAAGAACCTGATTTAACACTTATACCTGTGGAACATCCACTAATAATATTTCTCTGAATAAGAATATTCAATGAACCTCCTCCGTGTCCGTCATTACCAATGGAAATGCCTTTGTCATAAGCATTCATTAAAGTATTGTTTGATATTAGAATATTTTTACTACCGTTCATATCAATACAATCGTCAGTAGAATTATAGACAATATTATTGTTCATTACGCCGTCAGTGCATTCAACATATTCAATAGCATCGGCAGAATTTTCAATTAACATATTTTCCGTTGAAATATTTTGACATTGATATGCAATAACTGCTTCGGCAATCTTATTTGAATTTATATGCCCTCCGTTAAAAGAAAACCCACTATTCTCGAAATAAAAACAGTGATCAATAATTGAAGTATCTTTAACTTCCGAGGAAACATTTTCCAAATCATAATTGCCGTCGTATCCCTTGAAAATCCCGTTAATTAATTTCACATTTTCCAAACGGCAAACTCCAGTAGGTTTGGATATATACAAAACCCGCCATTTCTTGATTGAAGCATCAGGTCTAAAAATAATAGGTTCTTTTTTTGTACCTTCAGCTACGATTTGCCCGTAAATATCAAAATTGTAAAAATCTTTGAAAACAATTTCAACACCTTCTTTTATCTCAAGTTTTACACCGGGTTTTACATCAACCGAGCAATTAACAATATAAGGTGATTTGTCTTTTGTCAATGTCATATCTTTGTCTATTGTACAAGGCAAATTTGTGCCTTTTTCTACTTCAAAAATATTATATTTGTCGAAACCTTCGGTTGCGTGGACGCTATTATAAGCTTCAATTTTCCAATAATATTTTCCAACGGGAACATTTTTTATTACGTAATTAGTATCCGTAATATCATAAATATGAGTAGCTTCATCTAAATTAACATTGGGTTTAGTGTAATAATGTAAAGAATATTTAACAGGTTCGCCGTTTGGTGTTGAAGACGGATGCCAATGCAAAAAGACATCACCGATAAACGGATATTTTGTTCTGTCAACCCTGAAACTTTTCGGATAAGTATTGAATTGGTCGAGAAGCACATTATATCTTTTAGGAATAAAAGCTTTTGTCCAGCCAACCCAATCCCTCCAAGTTTTTAAACTATCTTCGATATTGTCGGTTTTATCCTCTTGAACAGATGTTTCAATAACGCTTACAAGGCTATCAATAATTGGATATAAATGTTCGGTATTAAAAATCGTATTATTTAATTCAGTCAATTTGCTTTTTATATCGGAAAAAACTGTGTCACATAATAAAGCCCGTTCCAGCATTGGATTATCAGGGTGAGACCAAGCAGAACTCCAAGTGTAGGGCCACCCTGCATTATAAGTATTAAAAGTCTTATCCATATCCCAAGGGAATACTGTCCATTTCTTTGAATTACGAATGTCATCAAATAAGAAATAATTATGATAATAAGTGCTTGCATTGGATAATATCAAATTCATTGCAATTAAAGTTACCATTTTGTCATAATCAAAAGTTTTCTTAACAAAATCATAATAAGAGCTGTCCGGAACAGCATTAATATCGTCAATCAATTTTCTTAAATCTTCTCTGTGTAATGAGTCATTTGTTTCTTTGGTCCATAGAACATATACACTATCAAAAACACTCATAGAAGAGCCATCACTCCTTGCCTTGTACATATTACCTTTTGTATCGTAACCACGAGCTTTAAGGAAATGGTCATCAACATTTTCGATTTGCAAGTAAAGACCTAAATATTTTCCATTGAGATAAACGCGAATATGTTCGGTTTTAAAACAAGGGTAGCCGACTTCATTATAAAGTCTGCTTGCAAGATATTGGTGTATATAGCTCGGGTCTTCATATTCAGCATTTAGATTGATTTTATCCCAATTATCAAAAAACTTGATTTTCCCGAAATTGATTTTTAATGATTTTTTAGGTAAATATCTTGTGCCGTCACCGCGTATTCTCATTTTGACATCAGTCCAAGTGCTGTCATTATAGGTAAAAGTTATTGGGATATATATATCTTTTGTAGGATTGTCATAAATTTTTTGGAAATCTGCAGGTTTACAACTTATAAAGTATTCTTTTACTGCACTTTTTGCTAAATAATTTGAAAAAAAGATTAAAGTCAAAAGAGAAAAAATAAAGAATCGTTTTTTATTTATTATAAACCCAAACATAATACAGAACACCTTTTTATAGTTCATTCAATTTTATATTATTCTAAAATAGTATAAATTTTCTAAAAGTGTCCTTTATTTGTTAACTAATTTATATGTAAAAATAACGAAATAACAGCAAATATCAAAATAGATGCAGAAATTATTAAAGAGAAATCAAGACTTCTAATTTCTTTTAATTTTTACAATATAAAAACATCTCGTTATCGCTACTTTTAGAAACATCTGTTTAGAAAAGTGTCTTAGTAGTTACTTAAAATTAACTTTTCTCCGGAAATAGTTTTACTAATGTTTCTTTATCAGGTTTTGGAGTTAATAAACTTACGATTATTAATGAACCGATTGAAATAAATAATCCCGGATAAATACTTGGAATGCCCCAAGGGTCTCCATCTACCAGCCACTGAGGAAATCCATAACGAACAATGATGTCTAAAAAAACAACTACAACTGTGCCCGAAACAATACTCGAAACTCCACCGGCTTTCGTCGCTCTCTTCCAAGTTAATGCCGCAATCAATGCAGGTGTTATAGCAACTCCATAAATAGTATATGCTGTGTACGCATATTGCAAAACAGAAATTTTCAAATGATAAACTGTTGGAATAAATATCATAAGAAAAGCAACAAATCCAATAATAACAATTAATATTTTTTGCAGAGCTACTAATTTCTTCTGGTCTGCTTTTGGATTGATAAATGTTTGATAAATATCTCTAATAGCATTTGTCGAAGGACTTAAAAGATAATTCATTCCTGTGGAAATAACAACAACAACAGCCGCAGCGAGAAGGAACATACCAATTGGAGGGGGTAGCATTTCTTTTGCCGCTTTCAATACTATTGCGGCTGGATCATAATTCGTCCCGAAAAAATAAGAAGAAGCATAAATGGCTATTGTAACTACTGCAATTTCGACTATGATAGTGCCTACAATCCAAATAGAAACAGCTTTTTTTGCCTCAGCCGGTGTTTTAGCACTATAAAATTTTTGATACATACTTTGAACTCCAAGCAACAAAAACATAGTAGCTAAGAAATATGAAAAACCTTTGAGTACAGGATGAGCTCCAAAGGACGATGAGAACCATTCAAAATGCGATGCCGGTAAAACAGTTTCCGGTGCTGAAAAGCCGCCGGCTATAGAAATCACAAAAGGAACTGCTATTATTGTAGCTAAAACTATGATTATCCCATTAGGTAAGTCGGTATGAGCTACGGCAACCATTCCTCCGATAGCTGTTAGCAATATCACAAACGCCGCAGAATACATTTGACCTTGAGCAGTTGAAATATATCCGTCACTTATTACATTTAATATTAATCCACCTGCTCTGAACTGATATGATACAATTGTTGTAAAAGCAATAATCAAAGCAATTGCACCGAATAATCTTGCAAATTTTCCGTATCTAACATCTAAAATATCACCGATAGTATATTGCCCGAAAGTCCTAATTTTGCCCGCAAGGAAATAAATAATTCCAATGCCTACCCAAGCGCCTGCGGGCATCCATAAACTGCTCCAACCGGCTTTAACTGCAAATTCAGCACCTGCTATAAATGTGCCGGAGCCAATCCAAGTGCAAATCAAAGTAAATACCATCTTTGTCATACTAAGATCTCGACCTGCAACCATCATATCATCTTGTGTTGAAACACTTTTAGCT
>CAZVPQ010000237.1:0-4544 GCA_964628675.1 uncultured Hyphomicrobiales bacterium
TTCTTGGGAACGTGTTACTGATGGTCTTGATTGTGGAGATGGTAGTAATTCAAGTGACGGTCCAAATACTCACGTTGTAGAAGTTCAAGTTCATCGTAACGGTACTGTTTTTGCACTTAAAACAAAATATTTAAGGGACGGATATAAAATAAAGAATGATGCGGGATTGTGGAAGTCTGTTAATCATGGCAACAGCTGGGAATTTATTTCTTCAAATGTTGCAGATTGCCCGCCGAATAGTAATATTGATTTAAACGGAGAACATTCTTGGGCTGATGCAATATCCTTTTTGCTTGATGAAGATGACGTTAATCATATATATGTTGGCGCTCAAAATGTGAACAATGGCAAAGTGCAAGGTGGACTTTATGAAACAACTGATGGAGGAGAAAATTGGTCGAGAATTTATCAAACTTATGCCGCTTTTCGTTTGACTAAATCTAAATATTACACAGACCGTATGTATTTGGCAACTTCCGGTGAAGGAGTATTAATCAGCGATGATAATGGTAAAAATTGGGAACAAATTGAAAACTTTCCTTTTGCTCATCCGACGAGAATTACGGAAGATCCTATTGATAGCAATTTAATTTGGGTGAATACATTCGGTGGTGGCGTTTGGAAAGGTGAATTTATCAATAATACGACTAATGTTAATACTTCAAACCAAATTGCAAAAAATAAAATTGAAATCTATCCTAATCCATTTTCAAATTGTACATCAATTAAAGCTATAGGAAGTAAGCATATTGAGATATATGATTTATTCGGAAGAAAAGTATTTGAGTTTAAAGGTGATAGATGTAAATTTGTTCCTAAATATAAAGCTAATGGAGTATATTTTGTTAAAGTTACATATAATAACAAAGTCAAAACAAAAATAGTTATTTTAAAAAAATAAGGTTCTACTTTTAATCAAGTAGAACCTTATGAAATTTTAAAATATGTTTTTTAGTCTGGTATCTGATAATCCAATAATATTTTTTCGAAACCATTGGCACTATAAACTTCTTTTTCTTTACCGACAAAATTAATTTTGATAGATAAAGGCATTAAAACAGATTTAACAAGTCCTATACCTTCTCCATAGTAATTGTAACTTTCGACTGGGAATTTGACAGGTTTGGAAATTCCGAATAATGTGCCGGTTCCATCAAACGAAAAAGTAATTAGAAATTTTTCTACTTTAACTGTTTTATCAAGATTAGCACCATAGTTGACATTTACAATTCCTTTATTTGTAACTTTTATAGTAATATCGCCTTTTAATATAACGGTACCTAATAAAGTTGGTATTGCTGTACTATCTATATGTTGTGTGGCCAAAGTCCATTCGGTGGCATCATGATCTGCAACTTTATACCAATCAATCGGAATATCAAAAGGTATAGAGACTTTCATTTTTGGAATGATAGAATAATATTTGAATATCTGAGTTGAAGTTGTATATATATAATCGCTTTCTATACCGTTAGGTTTTCCTTCCATATCTTGATAGTCAAAAACATAAGCGGTATCACCTGCTTTTACTTCCGTTTTATTTAAAACCACTTTATCTTGAAATTCAGTAGTATCAATTTTGTTGCTAGCCGAATCAAGTTCGTAATTATTATAAGTCCACCAAGAACCAACTTTTGTGGGTGCATATTTGTTACCTTGATTTATAGTTTTGATTGGTGTTTCGGTTGTGTTTTCCGAACAAGAATTAATCAATAACATTGTTGGTAAAAGTAAAACGAAAAGAAATCTAAATAGTTTCATAAAACACTCCTAAATTTAATTATTAATATGATATTTAATAAGATATTTTTCAAATCCTGCCAATTTAAAATCACCGATAATCGGTATTGATAAAGATGATGACATCATTTTTTCTTTTACAATTCCAATATTTTTTGCAAAATAAAGATATAGCTCTCTATATAAATATAAATGTTGTTTTCCAAGAATAGGTATATTAATATCAGCATTGAAATCCAATGTAACTAAGAATTCTTTTGCTTTAACTGTTTTAGTTCCAATTTTAATATCTTTAATGTCTTCCCATGATGATAATATATCAACTTTGCCTGTCATTTTTAGAAATTGATTACCGGGGATAGAAGCATCTTCGAGTTTTTCCCTGAAAATTCTCCATAAATCATCTTCGTTATCAAATATTTTAATCCATTCAGTAGAACTAAAATTCAATAAATTCATCGGAACTCCGGCAAAAAATTTATTTAGATAATCTTGTAAAGTATAAACCTTGTCTTTTTCGATGTAATAATAATTGTCTGCATCCTTTGTATAGCTCCCACCTTTATTATTATAAGTGATAAAATGATAAGAGTTTTTATCTGCTTTTAAAATCTTTTCACTTACTATAACCGAATCAAAGCTTTTACTACCATTGATTATCGTATTATTTGAATCCAAATTATAAGTCTGATAAACCCAAAATGAGCCAATATCAGTTGGGAAATATATGCTTTTTGAATTAGAAATTGTAGTGTTGTTGCCAGTGTTATAATCATCAGCATAAGGTGAATTAGGCTTTTCTGCGCAAGCAAATAATACTAAAGCAATTAATATTGAAATGATATTTTTTATTTTTTTCATTGTTAATCTTATATAAACTTTAATTTAAAAATCAAAATAATTAAATTCCATTAATTATAAAAATAAAAAATGCCTTTATTTTTAAAAACAAAGGCATTTTTGAAGAAAAACTAAATGTTTTTAGAAAGAATCAATCTTGTAATAGATTGGTCCAATATATCTTTTTCCTTTTGCTCTTTTTTTAGTAGGTGGAGGATTTTTAGGATCTGTTGAAGAATGAGGATCCAAAGCAATCCTATCGGGACTTATTCCATTAGATGTAAAGAAATCATAGAGAGCTTTGCAACGCACATCTGTAATAGATTTATTTACAGCTTCGTCCTTAGCATTGTCAGGATAAGCTACAATAGTAAATTTAACGGTTGGATTGCCTTTAAGCATTTCAACAACATCGCTCAAAAAGAATTCTGAACCACCTCTAAGTTTGGTTTTATTGATTTCAAAAGTAGAAACCATTTGAGGAATTTCCAAACCTTGATATTTCGGAGGCACCAAAAAGTCTCTTGAAAACTCAGCATATTTATTTGTGTTTGGTATATCAATTGTATAATTTGCTTTGAAATAGCCGTCATTTTTATCAAAAATCATTTTATATTTATTCCCGGGTTTCAATCCTGTAATAAAGTAATAACCGTTTTGCGAGGCATTAGTTTTTCCACGAGTAATTGTTTTGCCTTTTTCATTTACAACTTTGTATTTAACCCTGATGGGGTCTTTTGTTATTTGATTAAAAACACTACCTGTAACAGAAACAATTGTTCTCATTTGCGAATAAGAAAAATCTGTTGCCGTAATCGTAAAAATGAAGATTGCCAAAAGAAATATTATTTTTCTCATTATAAACTCCTATTATCTATTATTATTTTTTTCCAACTTTAGTTAAATATCGAACTGTATTATCAGCACAGCCTATAATGATAATACTTGCGTCACTTATCAAATCAACAGACCAAATTTCAACACCTGCGTTAAAATCCATCAATTGTTTTCCCGTATCGACATTCCATAGCTTGACGTGTTTATCCAAACTTGCACTGACTAATGTTTTATTATCAGCGGCAAAAGAAACATCTTGGATTAATTCGTCGTGGGCTTTGATAGTTCTCAATAATTCTCCCGAAGGCATTTTCCAGATTTTAATTACACCGTTTTCATCTGCTGAAGCCAAAAGTTTACTATCAAAACTATAAAGCACTGTTAATACCGGTGCTTCATGTCCTCTCAAAGTAAGTAATGATTTCTTTGTTGTCAAATCAGTTGACCAAATCTTGATTGTCTTGTCATCAGAACAGGACGCGAGATATTTACCGTCATAGCTGTAAGCGACATTGTTGATAGGTTCTGTATGCTCTCTCAGTGTTTTTATTTCCGAACCTAATTTGTAATCCCAAAGTTTAACAGTTCTGTCAAAACTTGTACTGGCAACCAAAGAAGAGCCATCTTGTTGGCTAAAATAAACCCCTATAACTTTGTCTGTATGTCCTTTTAATACTTTAAGCTGTTTTCCGGTAGCCATATCCCAAATTCTAACTGTTAAATCATTTGATGCACTTGCAAGATATTTATCATCTCCGGAAAATGAGATATTATTTACTGCACCGAAATGACCTTTTAATTGCATCAATTCTTTGCCTTGTGGAATAGACCAAATTTTAATTGTCTCATCAAGACTGCAAGTAGCAACTTTTGAATCATCTTCATTAACAAAAACACCTAGAACTTCATCATCATGAGTTCCGACTGTTCTCATCTTGTAATTATAATTATCAGCAGCAACTAATTGTAGGACACTCCCGAAAAGGAGTAAAATCATTAATATTCGTTTCATTGAATCCCTCACCTTAATAAATTTTAACATATAAATTTATAATTCTAATTATGATGTCATCACCCTATTACAAACTTCCATTCTTTAAAATAAGAATATTTTCATTTTTGAATAT
>CAZVPQ010000238.1:0-4529 GCA_964628675.1 uncultured Hyphomicrobiales bacterium
CATAAGAAATAAGATGATGCCTAATGATAATCCTATAAATAGCGACTTATTTATAAAAACACCTGACAAAATAATTGAAATATATACAAATGACGAATTAAATAAAATATTTGACTATTGGAAGGACCGCAACAAAGAATTTTCTTTGTTTTTGCAGTTTCTATATTTGACGGCATTTCGTAAAAACGAAGCAAAGAATCTCCAATGGTCTCAAATTTGGCAAAATAATAATTTTAGAGATGAAATAATATTGCCAAAATCGAAATATGGTAATATTAACGAAACATTGCCTTTGGCAGATAATTTAAAAGATATTCTTATGCAAGTACGTAGTTGGAATAATAAAACCGGAACTGTATTTACATTGCCGAATATTAGAAATTTAGGTCGAATGTTCGATAATAGTTTGCAAAAATTGGAAATCCCGAAAAAAACATATAAAACGGCAGGAAACGGACGTTCATTTCACACATTCCGTAAAACAAGGATAACCTATTGGGTTGTAGAAAAGCAATTGCCAATGATTGTGCTTGAAAAACTAACAAGAGATAATTATATGACATTGCGTAAATATTATACGAAGTTAGATATAAAAGATTACAAAAAATATATATAAAAACGTGCAGAAATTGTGTAGTGCAAAAAATAAAAATAGGGATATTTAGAATATTATTAATAAAAATCAATGATATAAAATACCCCACAAATATAGATGAATACAAACATCTTAGTAATAATCATCTGTACACCCGGAGGGATTCGAACCCCCAACCCTCTGATCCGAAGTCAGATGCTCTATCCAGTTGAGCCACGGGTGCAAAATTCAAATATAATCATTGGTTTTGAAATAAAAAATACTATTAAGCTTTTCTATTAAAAAAATGTTTGATTCTTGATATTTCTTCAGTTGTAAAAAAGCCCATTAGTGCTAATAATCCTACAAATACAAATAAAGAAATACTTCTGATGCCGAATGAATACCATAAAGTCATATTTTGTGTGTAATGCATCGCAAGGAAATATATAGTTGCAGTAACACCTACAATTTTTAAAAGTCTAAGCCATTCGTATTTAATAGGATATATTTTTCTTGCAAATAAATAAAGGGAAAAGGCGCTCAAACTAAATGATATCATTGTAGCCCAAGCCGCTCCTATATATCCAAAACGTGGAATAAATATGAAATTCAAAATAATATCTAATATAGCGGCAATACTAACTGCAATAGGCAAATATTTGGTCTTCTTTTGTATGTGGAAACCGCAAGCGAAATTATTATAAACTCCGCTAAAATAGAAAGCTACTAAAATTATCGGTATAACAACCATTCCTTCCCAATAATGAGGATTTATAAATTTACCCCCAAAAAAAGGAAGTCTTACAACATATTCCATAAACATTGAAGCAAGTAAAAATATTCCCGCACTGATCAAAGTAAAGTATGTCAATACACGCGAATACAGTTGTTTTGCATCTTTATCTTTGAAATGACTTAAATAAAAAGGTTTCCATGCATACTCAAAGACCGATACAAATAAAATCATAGGTATTGCCATTTTTCTATTTACTTGATAAATTGCAAATTCATTAGCATTTGTCAAAGGTTTGAGTATCACTGAATCGCCTACTTGCAATATCATTGTAAACAACATAGCCGGAATTGTCGGCAAACCGAATAAAATCATATTTTTTAAAATAGTCAAATCAAATCGTTTACGGAATTTTTGCAATAGCATAGGCACAAAATATGCGGCACCGAGTGCATTAGCTATAATTTGAGCATAGAGAATTCCTTTTGCTCCGAGTTTTAATCCTACAACAAAATAGAAATTGAATGCTACTGCAATAATAACAAGGATAAATTTTGTTAGTGCAAATTTCCTTGCATGACGAGACATTCTGAGATATGAATAAGGTATTATCATCAAAGCATCAAGAAAAGGAATAATTGCCGCTAATATGATTAAGTCGGGTCCAATTGGCAAATCGGTTACAAATGGTGCTATCGATTTTGAGAAAATTATTATGGCAATCGAAGAAGCAAAACTAATAATTGCAATAAATACATAAGCAATAGTAAAAACTTTGTTTGATTGTTCAATATCATCTTTTTTGTAAAATCTGAGATAAGCCGACCCCATACCAAAGCCGTAAATAATGTTGAGAATCGCTAATATTGTAAAGATATATTGAATTGCACCTAATTCGGAAACAGAAATATAATTTGTGTATAAAGGGACAAGCAAAAAAGTCAAGAACCGACCGACACTGGTGAAAACTCCGTAAATCAAAGTATCCGATGCTAAATTGCGAAATCTTGACACGTTTCCCTTTATAATTAAGTTAAAATATTAATGTGCAAATATAATAAATACTTTTTTTAAAAATATATTTTAACTGCTAAATAATTTGCCATTGCTAATCTAATTTCTTATGTTTATATAATTATCATTGATATATTTGAGGTTTTTATGAAATCAAGGAGAAATTTCTTACAGGGTTTGGCTCTTGTTTCTTTTGGTTTAATCGGTGGTTCCGCTTGCAAAAAAGTTGAGAAAAATATAAAATCAACTACAAATAAAAATCTAAAAAAAGAAATTCCCGTTGTAATATCTACTTGGAAACACGGCTTGCCTGCTAATGCTAAAGCTTGGGAAATATTGTCCAATGGTGGCAGAGCCATAGATGCCGTAGAGCAGGGAGTAAGAATCCCCGAATCCGACCCGAATGTTACCAGCGTTGGATATGGTGGTCTGCCTGATAGAGATGGCAAGGTTACTTTGGATAGTTGCATTATCGATGAAACAGGCAATTGCGGTTCTGTTGGCTGTATCCAAAATATTAAAAATCCAATCTCTGTTGCTCGTTTGGTTATGGAGAAAACCCCTCATGTGATGCTCGTAGGCGAAGGAGCTACAAATTTTGCCGTTGATAACGGATTTAAACTTCAAAATCTATTGACTGCAAAAGCTAAACAACGTTGGGAAGAATGGCTTAAAAATTCAAAATATATTCCTAAAATTGAGGAAAATCACGATACAATTGGTATGGTTGCCGTTGATAAGAATGGGAATTTGTCGGGAGCTTGCACAACAAGTGGATTAGCTTGGAAATATCATGGTAGAGTTGGGGATTCGCCGATTATCGGTGCTGGTTTATTCGTTGATAATGAAGTTGGAGGTGCCGCCGCAACAGGAGTTGGCGAAGCTGTAATGAAAACATTAGGCACTTTTCTTATCGTAGAACAGATGAGAATGGGTAAATCGCCACAGGAAGCATGCGAAATTGCTATTGACAGAATAGTTAAAAAAGTACCGGATTATAAAAATATTCAAGTGGGTTTTATTGCTGTTAATAAATTTGGGCAAACCGGTGCTTACAGTTTGAGAAAAGGGTTTGAATATGCACTTTATCAAAAGAACAGCAATCAATTAATCAATTCCCAATATTTTCTAAAAGGATAAAAAATGAATAAAAGAATTAGAATATTTGCTTTACTATTATTTATTCTTTTTGTTTCATGCTCTACGACGAATAAAACAAGTAGCAAATATGAGATAAAACATATTAATACTTTTTTGTGGCAAGTCAAATCCAATACTTCAACTGTTTATTTGCTCGGTTCTATTCACGTGGCAAAACCGGATTTTTATCCATTAAATGATGTAATCGAAGAAAGCTATAAAAAATCTGATGCCCTCGTCGTTGAAGTTGACATAAATAATGTGGATATGAATTCTATGATGAATAGGGTAATGTTGCCGGGTCGTGAAACATTGGAATCAAAATTATCAAAAAAAACTTATGAGAAAATAAAAAAATTATTTGAGAAAAATAATATTCCCGAGACTATGTATTACAAGTTCAAACCTTGGTTTGCGGTTATGATGATAACAATGATGGATGTTAAAAACTCGGGTTATAATCAAAATCTCGGCATTGACAAATATTTCCTTGATAAGGCAAAAAAGGATAATAAAAAAATAATCGAGCTGGAAAGTGCAAAACAGCAATTTGACGTTTTTGATATTGATTTGAAAGATTATCAAGATGAATTTGTAAAATATACACTTGAAGATTCGGACAATACTATTGAAATGATTGATAGTTTAGCTTCTTATTGGAAACAAGGTGATATAAAAAAAATGAATAATTTAATTAATGAACCTATTTCAAAAGATAGTACTTTTAAGATTATTAATAATGCTTTAATTGATAAACGCAATCTGAAAATGGCAAAAAAAATAATTGATTTCTTAAAAACCGGTAAAATTTATTTTGTAGTAGTAGGTGCAGGACATTTGATTGGAGAAGCCGGAATAATTAATCTGTTGCGTAAAATAAAATAGATTTTATATGTAGATAATTGGTAGTTATTATGAATAACCGAAACATTATTAGCAAACAAAGAGATTGGGAGAGCAATCTCGGGGATTTCGGTGTGCGGAAATACGAGAGTTTTTCGGGTAGGTTTACTTCTGTTGACCCGCTTTACGAGAAATATTATGGCTGGTCGCCTTATGTTTATT
>CAZVPQ010000239.1:0-4518 GCA_964628675.1 uncultured Hyphomicrobiales bacterium
ATATTTATTTCTTGCAAATTCATCGTCCAAACTAACAAAATCATTAATATTTTTCCAAAGTTCTTCTTTGTCAAATTTTATTGTAAAATGATCTCTTGCAGTTACCACCCCAACACTATTGATTTTAAATATATCTTTTATAGAAATTCCCTTCTCATATTTTTTCAATAATCTTTCGTCCCTCGGAACAAATAAATAAAAAGGAGAACTCGGTTTTGCTACTTTCCATTTTATTGAATTAATATCATTTTGATAACATTCCTCATATTTTGATTGTCTTACGCCATATAAATCTGAATGATATATCTTGCAGTTTTTAGTTTTAGAATTTTTTCTTACAAATATCGCAATTGAAACGCCTTGCTTAATATCAAAAACATTTTCATCTTTCGAACCGTCAGGACAAGTCTCTTTTTTCAATGAATTGCCGTGCAGGTCAAGAATATATATTTCATCAAATGTTTTCATTAAGGATTGTCTCATTCCTCTGAACGTTGGATTATCCAAATAACTATGATTTGAGATAATTCCTACTACTCCACGCTTGACTTTATCCATTTTCCATTGAGCAAAACGTATGAATTTAACATAATCGTCTTGCAACCACTTAGAATTTTTTTCGCCGAGTTTATTTCCATCAACCTGATAATAATCGCTTATTATTTCGGAAATCCAATCATTAACATTAGCAGAATGCCCTGAATAAGGCGGATTACCAAGAATTACAAGAATATCATTATTCTTTATTTTGTTTGCTTTGATTCCTTCTTCGGAAAGCGAAGGCATAAAATCAAATGGTTTCGGTTCTTTATTCGATAATGTATTTGTAAGAAATATATTCAGACGTTTTTTGCTTTCAATTTCATAATTTCTTTCTTTTAAATACTCCGATATTTTCAAATGGGATATAACATAAGGAGCAACGAGAAGTTCAAACCCATAGAAATTATCTAATAATTTATCATTTATTATACGTTTAACAAAATAATCATCACCCAGCTTTTTGGCTTCTTCAATTGCTCTATCAAATACATTTAATAAAAAAGTCCCCGTTCCGCAGGCGAAATCCAAAACAGTTACATCATTACCAATAAACCCGTCTTTTATTTCAAAGGTATCTTTCAGAACTTTTTCGATTGAGCGAACGATAAATGAAACAACCGGTTCGGGAGTATAATAAACTCCGCGAATTTTCCTTTGATGTTTGTCATAATGGAATAGAAAATCTTCATAAAAATAAATATACGGGTCTGAAAATCCTTTTCTTTTTAATTTATATTCGGCAAATTCTTTTTGTATTTGGGCAAAATCAGTAACTTTTAAGATGCTGATGATTTCATCAATTACCCAAACAATATCTTCGGGAAATTCCTCAATTAAATGAAATATTTCCTTTATCAACTGCATTGATTGAGGCAAAAAATCATAAGCTGTCTTCTTATTTAAATCCTCTTGGGGGTTGTCGCAATTCAATGCGGAAAGATATAAACCATAAGTTAATGTTTGAGCATAAATATCGGAAAACTTTTGAGCATCTATCGTTGGCAATAAGGTAACTTGAAATGCCTGCATTAGTGCGTGCAATCTCGTATGAATATTTTCATTCGATACTATATTAAAACAAAACTCTCGTAAATATACCGCTTTATCTGCCAACTTATTTGCCAAATCCTTAGCTGTGAAAACGGGTTCAGGTTCAGATGTAAAAAAAGTTGTTAGAAATTTACTAAAATTAATTTCAACAAAATTATTTATTTTATATTTTTTGTTTTTTAATAATTGTATTGTAAACAAAGATTCATCTTCAATTACTTCACCTTTTCTAATCAGGATAAAGCGTAGATAATCAGTAAGTATAAGATTATCGGATAATTTTTTATATTTTTCAAGTTGCTTGCTGTTTAGAATAGAATCAAGGTCTTCGCCTATTTTTTTTGTTTCAATAAAACCGATTGTTAATTGTTCTTTGGTAATAATTTTGAAATCGGGTCTTCCTTTATTGCCTTGTTGGGTAGGTTCGTGGATTATTTTCAATTTTCTTTTAAGATTATAATCAATAAAAGAATTGAGCATATTTTCTAAGAAAGTACGATAAGTATGCTCGGAAACATCTTCTTCGAGCAGGAATTTATCTTGAATTGCTTTGAAATATGCTTGAAACATAATTTTTTATTTTGCTAAAACAATAATCAATAATTTAATAAATACTTTTTATTTTATTCAATACTATTTTCATTATCTTTTTTTTTCTTCTTAAAACGCAAGTTCAATAAATAAAATATGGGAATAAGTACTGTTATGCATAAGTAAATATAAAAACAACCAACTAATGAATTTTTTGGCAAAACAAACACTAATATTATCATAATAATTGAGGGCCAAAACCATACCATTCCGATAAATTTATACTCAGATTCTTCAAATTTATGATTTTTCGTTACTGTATTTTTCTTTATATTTACAACGATACTATTTTTAATTTGAGTTGCAAAATATCCTAATATTAATAATGACATAGATACTATATAAAAAAACATTCTTTGGAAAGATAACATATCTAAGTATGCAAAAAATGTAGCAACAAAAATTGTACTATATAAAAGTATATTAAAACTTCTCTTTACTCTTTCTTTCATTATTTATCTTTCCTTTCGATTTTCAGATAGATATAAAAGTAATAAATTATTATAACTTTTCTAATTATTTTCTTCTTCTTTCATTTTTCTATGCAAAACATAGGAATAAGCAGTTGGAATTATAACAATTATGCCTATATAAATAAAATACACAATAGTTAATATTTGCATATTTAGGAAAAATGCGACAATTAGCATAATCAAAGAAGCCCAAACCCAAATTTTACCTCCCAATCTATGAGTTGCCGCCCATACTTCGGGATTTTCCAAAGTCCAAGGTGTTCTAATTCCTACAAAATAATTAGATTTGATTTTACCTAAAAAATTACCAAAAACTAAAAACAAAATTATTGTCGAATAAATTACAATACTGCCGATATTCAAGTCATAGCCCAGTGAAAAAAGCATAATTAACACAAATATTAAAAACATAAAGGCATTAAGAGAATATCTTAATATTTTATATGTTTTACCGAATAATTTATAATTTTTGCCTCTCGGATCTATCCTTGGCAATGCAAGAAAAAGTACATACATCAAAATATTAAAAAGAGGAATAATCAAAATACCCAACTCTTTATTGTAATAGCTGTCCACATTACCTGAAAAATCCCAATGCATTGGAATCTTTTCCGGCAATTGATTCCAGAAAATAGCAATTAAAATAAATGGAATAATCAAAATAACAAGATTAATTAATTCCGATTTCACAAATTCAATTGACTTACTCATAATTTAAAACCTTAATAATTATACTTATTTTTTTTCTCATCTTTCATCTTCTTTTTTATCAAACTATAAAACCAGCTGACCATATCATCTAAAACAGTAGTATTAATTGAATAATAAACATACTGTCCTTTTTTTTCGGATAAAACCAAATCGCCTTGTCTCAATAAGTCCAGATGATAAGAGATACTTGGTTTAGATATATTAAATTTATCGGCAATTTCGCCGGCTGTCAAATCCTTATCTTTCAATAATTCAAGTATTTGTCTCCGTGTCGGATCGTCTAATGCTTTAAATAATTTATTCATAATAAACAATACAATTAGTTAATTAGATAATAATATAAATATATAAACAAATATACGGAAAAATAAAAAATCAACAAAATATTACTTGCGAAAGGAGCAGTTTTGTAAAAAAAGTGATTTAAAACCTTATTAAATATATTTATCGTTATAATAAATTTTAATTACTGAAAACCTTTCATTAGGGTTTCTATTTCTTTTTTCAATAATGGCAAGTATTTAATAACTATGCCCCAAATTACTTCATCGGATATTTTATCATAACCATGGCTAATTCTATTTCTTGAGTCAACAATTTTTCTAGCGTTTGTTATATCGAAATTTTTATTTTTTTTTAATATTCTATTAACAGCTTCTCCAATTATTTCAATATTTCTTTCAACTGCTCTTTTAGTTTTAATATCTTCTATAAATAATTCAAACTTCTTCTCGCCTTCATTAAAAAAACTTTCAATTTCTTCAATAGCCGACTTGATATCATAAAGCCATATTAATATTTCATTATCCATAAATTAATTTTTTTGAGTTATCAATTGATTTTTTAAGATAAGGGTTTTTTATAGCTTTTTCTTCTAATAAATCTATTTGCCTATTTAATAATTTCTCTAATGAAAACTTGAAGTCAAAATAATTATCCGCATATTTTATTGTTTCTATTTCATTAAATCTTACCATAAAATCTATATCACTATCTTGATTAAATCTATTCGTAAGATAAGAGCCAAACAAATAAAGTTTTGAGATATTAAATTTGCTACATAAATCATTCAATTTATCAATATTTGTTTCAAGTAGATCCATTTTTTTAATAATAATTTTCAATATTAATCCAGTATAATTTAATATAC
>CAZVPQ010000240.1:0-4504 GCA_964628675.1 uncultured Hyphomicrobiales bacterium
AAAAGATAATATATTAGAATTAAAATTTATAATAATAGGTGATAAAGTGGACAAATCTCAATATAATGCAGTTGTAACGGGCAAGATTTTAATGACTCCCGATCTGATGACTTTGCGAATTAAGACAAACGAACCACGTAATGAATTTGAAGCAGGACAATATACAACTTTGGGTTTATTCGGAGGTGAAGCCCGTTCGTTAAATTCAATGGCAGAGATTAAAGAAGTTCAACCGGAAAAAATTATTAAGAGACCTTATTCAATTGCTTCTGCTAATCATGACACTAACAATTTTGAATTCTATATCAGCCAAATTAAATCAGGTCAATTAACGCCGAGATTATTTAATTTGTCTCTAGGCGATAAATTATGGGTTGGCAGTAGGATTGTCGGTGTATTTAAACTTTCGGAAACTCCACCTGACAACAATATAGTAATGATAGCAACGGGAACAGGTTTAGCTCCATATATTAGCTTCTTGAGATCGCATATAAAAGATCATCAAAATATTAAATTAGTTATTATTCACGGTGCCGCTTATCCCTGGGATTTGGGATATTTTTCTGAACTTGAATTTCTTCAGAATACATTCTCTAATTTTTCTTATTTCCCAACTTTGTTAGAAGCCGATGATAATTGGGCTGGGCTTCGAGGAACAATTGAGAATCATTTAGAAAACAAAATAATTGAAAATCAAGCTGGGATTGAAATTAATCCTGATAAAACACATTTCTTTTTGTGTGGCAATCCGAAAATGGTCGAAGGAGTTAGTGAATTCCTTTATAAGTTTAATTATACAAAGCATAGCAAGAAAGCACCGGGAGCTTTGCACGTAGAAGAATGGTAAATCTTTATTTGGAATTATAACAATATGCATAAAAAGTTATTTTTTTATTTGATTATTGCATTAACTTTAATAATTTTCAATAGTTGTATTATTATTAAGGAAAATGTTGAAAATGATGTTGCACCTGCTATTACATTAAGTCCCAAACCGATTATTCCAATGTCGGAAACTTTGGTTCGTTCCAAAATAGGCGATATGATAGCTTTTTTGCCAAAGGATTGGTTTTTTATTGATATTGGAGATAAAATTTCAAAAAATGTATTTGCTGTTGCTGTCAATCCCGATTATACTTTAAGTGCTATTTTTTCTGAGATTCCTCCAAATGCAAATATCATTGATTTGGTTAATAAAGAAGGTCTTATCGGCTTAGCCCGCTCTGCTATTGCTAATAGAATAAATAAAACTGCCGGTGGCATCAACATCCATGGCAAATATACAACGATAAATATGGGGACTTCGTCATTTTGCAAATATAACTTTTCACCTAAAAACAGTAGCTTGATTTCCAGTTCGGTTGTTTTTATTTCTTTGATTAATAAATATTACGAGTTTGCTTTAGTGCCAATGAACATCAAGGGTAAACCCATCCCTGATAAAGCTAATATCGAAAAAATATTTTATTCTATTATGGCAACTATCCAGTATTAGTTTAATATTTGGTTATTGTTTCTGTAATTCTGAATGCAAGGAGAATCCGCCCTTTTTACTTTTGTTCTGATTAGTATGCAAAAGAAAATTATCGTTGGAAATTAGCACCCACTGATATATTGGCTACTCCGTAGAGAGCATCATAACCGCCATAATCAAAAGAACGATAGTAAACAAAAGCTATATAAGAATGAGTGTTTGACGAAGTATTGCCTTCAAACTCATCATAAGCTACTTTTTCGACTTGTCCGGTTGTTATATTTAATCTTCCTGTGGCATAAAGATAATTATGACGCCCACGCCTAATAATGTGTCTAAGCTTATAATATCTATCCTTTTTATCATAATACATCTGCCAACTTGCGTCAGGCTTCCAATTATTGAAAGAACCCACAACAAATACATCATCGGTAGATATCCAATTGTCGGGATTTAGCACAAATTCCATATTGACATAAAAATCATTATAATCAGAAACATAATTTGTAATCATAGCGCCGTCATCGTCAATTTCAAAATAATTACCCCGTCTTCTATAATCCGATAATGGTTTTCTAAGGGCTTGTTTCACAATTGGGAAAGTAGCCATATCGGTTAAATTTAATATGCGATACTCATTTTCAGCAGGCAATCGCCCAATTCTAAATATTTTGCCAGCCGATGAATAACCACCTATTTTTGTAGGGAGAAAATATTTGTATTTTTCAGAATTTAATTTGTATTCATTGTTATTTGTTACATAATAGGGTTCAAACCATCTGTGATTTCTATAAAAAACAACTGTATTCAATTGATTATCCAATATTTCTTGACTTGCGTAAACTCTTGCTTCCAGTGTTACTGCTGATGGAGAAACCATATTAAATTGGGGGTCATAAAAATCAGTATAAATTCTTTCCTCACAATTCACTTTTGGTTCGACAACAAAAAACCTAAGTTCTGTTAATGGTATGCTGTCGTTGTAATATTCAAATAATTTCATCTTCCAATTACCGGAATATTTGAATTTCACCTGAGTGTTAGGAACTTGTATTTTGCCCCTATAAGAATAGTAATTAGATGTTACAGGTGCCGAAAACCATTGTATATTACTTGTTCGGGAGTAAACAATATCATTGAGAAAAACATTTTCGTTTTCGTCCCAATTTGCAGAGCAATGATAAAATTTAGCATATAGATTGGGTGGTACATCAGCTTTGATATCGAATTCTATTGTAATATAAGAGCTTCCTAATGCTGAGGTTAATGTTGCCCCGGGTTTATTTAATAAAATTATCGGAGCTTTTCTTTCGTCGTCAAGACCATAAGCCCTAATCATTCTAACTTGAATAGGAATTTCAATATCTTCTTTTGCTTTTAAACTAATAGTGGCACTAATAATAAATATTGCAATCAGAATATTAGATATTATTTTTTTGAAATAGCTCAAAATTATTTATTTGTGTCTATTGAAAACAAGTAATTAATACCAATGGCAAAAGTAATAGCTCTCGGATTATATAAATCCGTAGTTATATCGGGAGGTACAGCTTTTACTAAATTTTTCAATGGGTCATCTTTAGCGTAATCTTTATAAACACCTGCAAGCATATATCCGGCATTAATAAAAACATCCATCTCCATATCTTCATCATACATAATTGGATAATAAGCACCAAGATTGAACTCGGCTAAAGGATTAAGATGATTAGTGTTAATAGATTCTCCGAAATCTGCATTGATAGGATAGCCTAATGTAAATCCTAAATTAAAATACATAAAATATATATTAGGGCTTATCGAAATATAACCGTAATGAAAATTATAATTAACATCGTTATCTACACCAATTAATCCATAACTATAAGTAGAATAACCCAAATTACAAGACAGAGCAACAGAATAATCGTCTTTTAATGCATAATGAACGGCAACCCCAAAATCAGGAACTGCATAAAAGGAAAGCGCATTTTTCCTGCCTAATTGCACATTCCCACCATTAACACCACCTTTGAATGCAAAATAAGGACCAATACTTAATAATGATGGTTGAATTTGGTCTTCTTGAGAAAAAGTATTACAAGAAAATAAAGGGATTAAAATTAGTAGAGCAATTAACATCTTTTTCATTTTTTTTCTCCCTTATAATATATTTTTAGTTAGTTATTGATATTATCGGATAAATTGAATATAATTTTATTTATTTTGATTTTTAATTGATGATTCGATTTTTTGTATATCTTTTTTATGCTTTCCATCTTTAAATATTGAGTAGTATAAATCGATTGAATTTTGAGCTTCTTGATATCTCCTCATTACAAGAAGAGCTTTAATTTTTCCTAAATAAGCATCTTCATAATATTTTGTATCATAATAATCTTCAATTAGAGTATTAAAATATATCAATGCGGATTCGGGATATCTTAATTTAGTATATAATTCAGCCGTTTCGTATTCTCTTCTTCCGAGTTTATCTCTTAGTTCTTGGATTAACTTTTTAGTAATTAATGCTAATGAATCATTAGGATAAAGAGTTTGGAATTCAGACAAAGTGGAAATAGCTTTTTTTGTATAATCCTGGTCTCTATCAAATGGCGGAGAACTATAATAATAACATTGACCTGCTTTAAACAAGCTTATTTTATAATATTGACTTGAAGGATAAACCCGCCTTAATAGATTATAATTGTATGAAGCTAATATATATTCTTCACGGTTAAAATTACATCCTGCAATATAGTATTGAGCATCATCAGCATATTGACTGGCAGGGAATTGTAATTTAATTTTGTTAAAAGCAGTTTTGGCTTCTAAATAATCGCCATCTTTGAATAATATCATTGCTTGTTTATAAGTTTCCTCTGCTGTTTTTGCCTCTTGAACTTTGTTGGTAGCACAAGAATCTAATACAATTATTATAAATATAAATGCGAATATTTTAATTATTTTATTTGTCATAAAAACTATTTTAAAATTCAAAATTCATTAAACTATAATTTACAAAAGATATTCTAAAAATTAATTAAAAAT
>CAZVPQ010000241.1:0-4500 GCA_964628675.1 uncultured Hyphomicrobiales bacterium
GGAATGCAACTTGCTTTTAACGGAAGGAAGACAATTTATTGAAGAAAATAACAGGTTAGTTTATAGATTTACAGGTTTCACATATCAATTAATTCCTGATTTTATGTATGGTAGCGAAAATATAAAAGATAATTTTTTCGATATTGTTGACGAAATGAACAAAAAATTATCAATCAACAAAGAAACGAAAACAAATTATTTGGGAAGTGAACAAGAGATTCTTGAAGATTTAGCAGAATTTGATGACTTCATAACTTTCAATATGCTATTTATAAAAAAAAGTAATTCGGCTGAGAGAATTTTATTAAACTTAGATGAGATTTTCCCTTCCCGTTTAAAAACTCTATTTGAAAAGAAAGAAGAAGTAGAAAAACTTTTTAAAAATAAAGACCAAAGTAATAGGAAGTACAATTTCTTTAAATTAAGAACATTTTTTAGAGTATCCGAACAAGGAAAAAGAAATAGTGACTTAGATAAATATTTCCTCAATATTACAGAAGCTGTCTTTAAAAAGAAAAGTTTGGAATTCCAATTCATTTTAAACTTCTTTATGAAACAAATAAGAAACACTTTTGTTAATTCTGAACAAAACAATAAATATTCCTATTTGGAACTAACGAAAGATGCACTGATGAATATTATATTTTTAAATAAAGTTGATGTTTTACAATTTAATGAGGTTAACAATATGCAAGATTCAAGATTTAATGATTATTTAGTAAAATTCGGTAATCATCTGAACTCTCCTGAAAAACAAGCTCTATTCCTGTTGGGTGCAATTACAGCACATCTTCTGTATATACAACAGCAAGAAAGAAATTCCGAACCATTTGCCGAACAACTAAAAAGTCTTAAAATGAGGGAAAATGATTTTAAAGGTCTATTACCAAAAATCAAAGAAAAATTAAGACAATATGGAAAAAGCTTTTATTCCGATAATATCCTTATGGAAGAAATATCCAGATTATTTCTGATGTCTAAACCAAAATGGTCTTTATCTATAGATGAAATGAATTTTTATTTTACTACGGGTATGTGCCTTCAATATGAATTATATGATTTTATTAATAAACAATATTCTAAAACAAATGAGGAGATTAATAATGAATAGGTCTGAAATTTTATTTTTGTATGATGCTACTTGGATTAATCCTAACGGTGATCCGGTTGATGAAAACAAACCTCGTATCGATGAAGAATCAGGATTAAATATAGTTACTGATGTTAGGTTAAAAAGAACTATCAGAGACTATTTAAAAGATTTTAAGAACAAAAATATTTTTGTAAAAGAAATTTCTGATGATGAAGGGAAAATTCAAGATGCTAAACAAAGAGCAGAAGATTTTTTATTTAATGAAAATGGTAAAATTATTGGTACTGATAAAAAGAATTTATCTTTAGGTGAATATAAAACAATTATTAATAACAACATCTTGAAAGATTGTGTTGACGTTCGTCTTTTTGGTGCAACAATTCCTTTAGAAAAAACTTCAAAAGAAAAAAGTTCAGTAACTCTTACTGGTCCCGTGCAATTCCAAATGGGTATTTCTTTACATAAAGTAAAGTTAGAATACATTAAAGGTACAGCTGCGTTTGCTACTGATAAAAATAAAACACAAAAGGGATTTCGGGAGGAATATGTATTACCTTATTCGCTGATATCATTCTATGGAATAATCAATGAAAATGCCGCTAAGTATAGCCAGATGACAGATGAAGATATAAACTTATTAATGGAAGCAATGTGGAACGGAACCAAGAATTTAATATCACGTTCAAAAGTTGGGCAAATACCACGTTTATTATTAAAAGTAAATTATAAAGAAGACTTATATCATATTGGTGAATTAAACAGATATATTAAATTTAACTCCGAACTTAATGATGAAAATATTAGAAGTATTGACGATGGGATTCTTGATGTTTCCAAATTAATTGAAATATTATTGAAAGAAAAAGATAAAATCAATAGTATTGATATTGCTTTTGATAAAGAAATGAAAACAAATCCTGAGAATATCTTTGATGCTTTAAATGGAATTACAATCAATCAAATTACATTTTAAATCGGGACGATTATGAAAACGTTAATTTTTGATTTATATGGAGAATGGGGACATTTCCGAACCTTTTATACAACTACATCTCCGCTTACTTTTTCAGTTATTCCGCCAACTGCTGTTTTTGGAATTATAGGTGCAATTCTCGGATTAAGTAAAGATAAAAATGAATATCTTAAAATATTGCGAGATTCAAAAACAAATATTGCTATTGCTCTGAAAGATAAAGTCAGAAAAACAAGGTTAGGGATTAATTTAGTTGATACGAAGCAACATTTTTGGATAATACATAACAGAACTCAAATCAGAACTGAATTTCTAAGAAATGCAAGATTCAGACTTTTTGTAAGTATTGAAAATGATAATCTGTTTGACACTTTGACTGAAAGGGTTAAAGCTCATAAAACATACTACACTCTTTCGCTTGGATTAAGCGAGCTGTTGGCAGATTTTAAATATGTGGATTTGCTTGATTTTCATATCAATACTGAAAATAATGAATATAAAGAAATTCACTCTATAATTCCTATTAATAGTTTGCCGGAAGAGAAAGGAATAAGTATTGAACAAGGGAAATGGTATAAAAAAGAAATGCTCCCCATTGATATGGACGAACAAAGAATTGTTCATAATTACGGAGAATGCCTAATTGAAATGAAAGGCACGCCAATAAAAGCCAAGCCCAAAACCTTTTGGACTGACAGAGATAATAAATATAATATAATATTTCTGAACGAATATAACAAGTAAAATGATTTACTCTCATCCAAATCAAAGCCTCGAAAAGCATATTCGGGGCTTACTTAAATATGCAGATGAAATTTTGCTAAAAAACATCAATGATGAAAAATTAAAAAAAATGATAAAAATTTCTATTCTTTTTCACGATTTCGGAAAAGGAACAAAATTTTTCCAAAATTATATTCTTTCAGATGAAAAAAGAAAAGATAAAAGAAATGCACATTCTTTAATATCCGCTATTGTAGCATTTTTTGTCTCAAAAGAAAATAATTTTAATGATTTCGATAGTTTCTTGATATTTACCGTAATTAATAGTCATCATGGGAATCTAAACGATTTAATTTCTGAAACTAATAAATACTCTGTAAATAAGGAAGAATATATTTCATTATTAGAGGAGCAAAGCAACAATTATTATTATAGGGAATGGAATCAGATAGAAGCTAAATTGTCGTATGAATTTCAAATTTTAGACAAAATGCCTGAAATAAATAGCGAAATTTTAATTAATTGGATAAACCTTTTTTTTGAATCTTTAATTAAAAGCAAAAGAAATTTAAGAAAACATTTTAAAAATAATAATTCAACAAATGATTACCTAACTTTAAACCTGATTTTTTCTTGTTTGATTGATGCTGATAAAATCCAAGCATCACTTGGAAATGTTGATATTCTAAAAAGATATGATTTAAACAGCCAAAGTGTTGATATTTTTATACAAAACAATTTCAAACATCAAGAAAATAAATTAAATAATCTTAGAAATCAAGCATATAAAGAAGTTAATAATAATATAATTGAAAATGCTGTCGGAAATAAATTCGCAATTACATTGCCGACCGGACTCGGAAAAACTTTAATATCTTTTAATACAGCTCTGAAACTAAGAAATATAAGAGAAAAAGAAACAGGTATTAAAAAACGGATAATTTATTCTCTTCCTTTTCTTTCCGTTATTGAACAAAATTTTGATGTATTTAAGAAAGTGCTTTCAGAAACGGGAATAGTTGACAGTACTATATTAACAAAACATCATTCATTAATTGATTTTGAATACAAAATTAATTTTGAAGAAGAAAAATATGAGATATCTAATCAACAATCAGAAATTTTGATTGAAAGTTGGAATGCCGAAATTATTACAACAACTTTTGTCCAACTATTTCATACTTTGTTGTCAAATAGAAATCGAGCTTTAAAAAAATTTAATAAATTTGCAAATAGTATCATTATAATTGACGAAGTTCAAAATATTCCGGTTAAATATTGGGAATTGATTAGACAATTACTAATTGAACTGACTAATAATTTTAATACCGATATTATACTTTTGACAGCAACTCAACCAGAAATATTCAAAAAAGAAGAAATTATTAATTTGTGTGATTCCAAAAAGTATTTTAATCAATTGAATAGAATTACTCTTAATGTTGATTTGCACAAAAAAACTATTAATGAATTTTTTGATGAATTAGTTTTAGACGACGACCTATCACACCTGTTTATTTTTAATACTATTTCTTCGGCAAAAGAATTTTATAAAAAATTAATTGATGAATTTGATGAACCAATCGCTTTTCTTTCCACTCATAAAGTACCTAAGGAAAGATTAAAAACAATTCAAGAAATAAAAAACAAGAAATATCGTATTGCCGTTTCCACACAGCTTGTAGAAGCTGGAGTAGATATTGATTTTAAC
>CAZVPQ010000242.1:0-4489 GCA_964628675.1 uncultured Hyphomicrobiales bacterium
TTTTCTCATTTTTGCACAATCTCTAATTATATAACACATAAAACTCGAAAACGTTTCAATTTGAGTGAAAATTCTTTGTATTTGGCAATTTGTAGTGGCAATTCATGAATTGCCGTTACGGTTTTTTTGGGGAATTTTTGGCAATTCATGAATTGCCACTACGGTTTTTTTGGGATTTGATTATGAATTATTTCAATTCGTATTGGCGATACGTATTTGGCAATTCGTGAATTGCCACTACAGTTTAATTGTGTTTGGGATTTTAAAAATCCTTTCAAAAGCGTTTTGCAATGCTTGGATTGTTCTTCATTCACAAAAAAATATTTTCGCATTGTTTAAAAAATGATGTTAAACTAATCGGAAAGATTTTATGTGGATTGAAGTATTTAAAAGCGGTCAACATCAAGATTCATCAGGCAAAATTAATGTGTTCAAAGACGAAACATTAGATAAAATTGCCTATATGTATAACCGCAAAGTAAAAGAATCCTCGTCTTTTGAAGCTCCGTTGGTCAAAGGACATCCCAAAACAGATGCTCCTGCTTACGGTTGGATTCAAAAGCTGAAACGCAAAGGAAATACTCTTTTGGCAATGCTGAAAGATGTTTCACCCAATCTAATCGACGAAGTGAAAAAGGGTATGTACAAAAAAGTATCTATTGCTCTTTATCCCGATTTTATGTTGAGGCACGTGGGTTTGTTGGGAGCTATGCCTCCTGCGGTGAAAGGATTGAAAAATGTTAGTTTTAATAGCGATGAAGTTTATTCTGAATTTGAATATAAAATTAACGAGCATAAGGAAGAAACTGCAAATAATTTTTCGGAACTTGAAATTCTCAAATCGGAAAACGATAAACTACAATCGAAGATTCAAGAATTGAATTCCGAACTTAATAGGATAAATAAAGAATCAAGGGAAAAAGAATTTCGTGAGTTTGCAAATTCTCTGATTAATAAAGATAATAATTTATTTATAACGCCAGCACAAGCTGATAATCTTGTCGATATTTTAGAATATTCCTATCAAGCTGACAATGGTTTGGAGTTTAGTGAGGGCACGAGCTTAGTGCAAAAAGTGAAAAACTTTGTCAGTAAGTTGAAACCTCAATTTTCTTTGGAAGAATACACGCAAGTAATTGCCGATGATTCAAATGAAAATCAATTCGATGAAGTTAATCAAAATATTTCTTACGAACGATTGAGACTTCACAAAAAAGCAAAAGAGTTGCAATTTTCAAATCCTAAAATGAGCTACGAAGAAGCTGTAATCAAGGCGGAAGAAGAATATTTAATCGCAGGAAAACCTGTTAAATAATTTTGTTAAAATAATTTTGGAGTTATTATGCCAACATCAAGGCTTGATGAATTAAGAATGATTGACCCTGTTTTGACTACTATAGCACAGGGCTATTCAAATGCGGGGATGGTAGCGAGTTTTCTATTCCCAAGAGTAAGAGTAAAAAAATTGAAGGGCAAAATACCCTTTTTCGGCAAGGAAGCATTTGTAATTAGAGACACCGAGAGAGCAATTAGGTCGGCTTCCAATAGAATCCCACCAAGCGACATTAGCTTTATTGAATTTGAAACGATTGAAAGAGATGTTGAAGTTGCCGTGGATTATCTTGAAGAGGAAGAAGCTTTGAGCTATCAACGTTATGAACAGAGATTGACAAAAGAGTTAATGGATATTTTGCTTCTCGGCAAGGAAAAAGAAGCCGCAGATTTAGCACAAGACGCAAGCAATTATTCGGCATCTTTGAAAAAAATCATTACATCTTCCGACGCTTGGGACGATTATACATTGACTACCGTTGACCCAATTGAAGATATAAAAGACGGTATGAATGCAGTAAGGCAGAAAATCGGTATTTATCCCAATACTATGATTATAGGTGATTCAAGTTATCAAGCGTTGTTAAATCACCCGAAAGTTATCGAAAAAGTGCAATATTCCGGTCTTTCCAAGATTACAAAGAATATTATTGCAGAACTTACTGATATACCAAACATTCATATAGGTTTGTCGGTTTATTCAGATGACGGAGTTGCATTCACAGATGTTTGGAGCGATAATGTTATACTTGCTTATGTTGATAAATCGGACAGATCGAGACGTTCCGAATATAATCCGAGCTTTGGTTATACTTTGCAAAGAGAAGGCAAACCGGAAGTAGATACTTACAAAGAAAATGGTGGCAAAATAAAAGTAATCCGAAACACAGATAATTATTGTGTCAAAATTACATCATCAGATGCCGCATTTTTAATTTCAGATACTAATCATTCATAATAAGTGGGAGTCAAAAATGGGAATAAATAAAAAAACTTATCAACCGGTTCAGGCAGTAACCATCAAAGCAACAGAAGATTTACCCGCATTCAGATTTGTTTCGATCACCGGTGGATTGTGTGGAGATGCCGAAAGAGCATTAGGAGTAACGGAAGTGGATTGGATAAGTGGTGAATACGTAGCAGTAGTAACTCTCGGTAATATTGCAGTGGAAGCCTCGGGAGCTATTCTTGCAGGTTCTGATGTAAGTTCCGCCGCTGACGGCAAAGCAAAAACCGCTACAACGGGCAATCCGATTAACGGCAGAGCTATTGAGGGTTGTAGCAGTGCAGGTGAATTCGTTAAAATTAAATTAGTTCCTTAAAAATAAAAGAAAATAATGGAATATTCAATTTATGAAGATATACTATTGCAGATTCCTGAAAGTGAACTTGCAATATTGACAGGAGATCCTACCGGCACAACAGTAAACGTAGAAAGAGTCGATATGGCAAGAATTAATGCAGGTTCAACAATTGATACATATTTATGGGGTGTTTACAATGTTCCTTTCACTGTTGAGCCAATTTATCCTTTGATCAGAAAGCTGTCTGTGGATTTGACAATAGTATATCTATACGAAACGGCTTATAAAGATAGTAATCTGCCGAATACAATTATTTGGAAAAGGATATATGCCATCAAAATGTTGAAAGACCTAAGAGACGGGAAAATAACAGTAATGGATTGGCAGAGAACTATTGATCCGCCACCTTCGATTATAACTAACAAGACAGATGACAGAATGTTTTCAAGTGATGAATTAGATAAATTTTCAGAATAACGGAGTGATTATGACAAAGCTAATTGATTTTATTACCAGACATCTAATATGGATAGGTATAGGATTCGTTTCTCTTATTCTTTTAAAACCGGCAATAGCCGAGACAAATACTTTCTTGATGATTATATTAATCGAATGTTTGGCTCTGGCTCTGTCGGGTATAGCTCTCCTTGTTTACAGCAAGATTGATTTTACGATTAATTCATCTAATTCTAACATCGGATTAATTTTTTTGGGAGTTCACTTGTGCGTTGGTTTAATTGTTGTCGGCGTGTATATCGCTCAGTTGTAATCCTTTTGTTAATCTCGCTTACGCAATTATCAGCACAAACGAAGTATTGTCTGCCGTGCAGAGAGGATATATTAAGAGCGTCGTTAGATTCGGCAGTTTCACAAGTGGGAACTGTCGAAAAGACGAACAGAAATGATGGTGATGTAGAAAAGTATTTATCTATATTTAATTTGAACAAAGGCAATCCTTACTGTGCGGCTGGACAATACTGGTGCTTTTTTACTGCGTGCATAGATTTGAAATTATCGACAAAAGAAATACCGATAGTTAAATCGGCTCTGGCAAATACAATTTATCAAAAAGCCAAAACGAGAGGTAGGAAAATCAAATACAGAGCCGAGCTAAATGATTTGATTGTTTGGAGAATACCCAAAAACAAACACGGACATATTGAACGGATTTATAAAAAGCTATCAAGGATTTGGGTATTGACTATTGCTTTCAATGTCAAATCTAAAAGCGGCAGGGAAGGTGTATTTATCAAGAAAAGAAATATTTTGAGTCCTCTCGGTAGATTGAGAATAAGAGGTTTGATTGGATTTATTAAGAAATAATTTGAAGGTTTATTCATGATTGTGCAAATAGCAAAAAACGTATCGATGGCTAATGATTTTGAAACAAATTGGATTGATATGCAAGTTGATAATAGTTATAATCTTAATGATAAAAGCAAAGTCGAAGTGGCATCAATACAAATATTTTGGGATTCCGTAGTTGGAGTACTAAACGGATATATTGAAATATATTCAACTAATACGATTGACAGCAAAGCTTTTTTGGCTACTTACAATATCAATTCCGCCTCAAATAAGGATAATTCGATATTAGTAGAATTAAAACCAATTTATAAATCTATCAAATTGCTTTATCATAAAAACGGAATCACAGACGGCAGATTAAACGCATTTCTTTATTACAAAATGTAAAAGCAAAAAATGAGCAACAAATCAATTTGCAAAGCCATAATTAAAAATCGTAGTGGCAATTCACGAATTGAAATGATTTATTAAAAACCCGTAGTGGCAATTCACGAATTGCCAAAAACGAATTGCCAAAAACGAATTGCCAAAAACGAATTGCCAAA
>CAZVPQ010000243.1:0-4476 GCA_964628675.1 uncultured Hyphomicrobiales bacterium
AAGTCAGATACTCAGCAAAAGGCACACGTTCGGAAAATGGGGTAAGTTTCATCTTGTGATATATATTATTTTTTATTGTATCATAAGGCTTAGGATTTATCATAATTGCCGCATTATAAGAATCATAGTATTGCCCTCTTGCACTATCTAATAATTTTGCCGTGTTTGGTATTATTTCGCCTTTTTTATATAAGTAAATATCAGCAAATCCCGTTAGAATCGAAAAATCTTTTTTATTTGCCCTATTTTGGAAAAAATCAAATTTATGGTCGCTGTTCAATCGAAAATCCATATAAGGAATAGCAGTTTCGGGGTAAATAATCAAATCCAAATTATTGACTGCACTACTTAGTGAGTCTTCCAATACAAGAAAATCACGGATTTGTGAGCCGACACTTTTTTCCCATTTCGCCCAAGGATTTATATTGGGTTGAATAATTCCGATTCTTAGCTTTTCGTATTTGCCCGAATCATTTTCAATTGCCGTATATCGAATTATACCGTAAATGTAAGGAATAATAAATGCACACAAGAGCAACACTAAATAGTTTTTTGCTCTGCCGATTTTCCAAACATTTTCAATAAAATTTTTCCTTGCATCTTTAAATAAAAAGAAAATCTTTAGTATTAATATATTAACCAGAACTATTATAAAGCTAATACCATAAACTCCTGCAATGTCGGCAATCTGTGCAAAATATGTATTATAAATCTGTGTGTATCCTATTGTAAGCCAAGGATAAGAAAAATCGCTCAGACTATGCCCCCATTCAAACGCAACCCAAATAAACGGGAATAACCATAAAGCTAAATCTCTTCCTAATTTTTTTCTTATTATAAGATAAATATACATAGGAACTAAGAAGAAAAAAGGGTGTACAAAAACTAAAACAACACCTGAAATCATTAAAAACGGGTCGGAATTCGGTTGCCAACTTCCTACCCACCAATTAGTACCAAGCTGATAAATAATAAAAGTTAAATATAAAATTAGGAATACCTTGCCGTTGATTCTACTTTCTAAAGCGTAGAGCAATGGTATAAATCCAATAAAAGCCAAAATGTATAATGGCATTGGCGGGAATGCAAAGAACAGCAACAAACCCGATAAAACCGCCGATAAATATATATTTCTATTCTTCATTTTTATATCTTATAATAATATGTGCTTGTTTTCTAATAATAATATTTGCTAATTTATCAATTATTTTCCAAAGAGTAAACGGTAAATAGTGCAAGAAAATATTTGTTCTCAAAATTACTAATGCCTTATTACCGAAAATTTTATAGTCAGTTTTATTTGATTGTCCATTGTCGAATAAGCTAAGTAAAATATTTTCGTCGAATGAGTGCAAATGAGCATTTTTAGGTGTCATTCTATTGCAATGGATACATAAGTAATAATCAATTTTTTCTTTGTATGGCGTGCTAATCAAAAGAACACCACCCTTTTTCAGTAATGGAATTAAATTTTCAATAAATTTTTTCGGTTCGACAATATGTTCAATAACCTCGGAAGCAATAATGCAATCAAAACTGTTTGGCTTCAAAGGAGGATTTAAGGCATCGCCAACCAATCCTAAATGATTTTCACTTTGTTTGTTTTGCAATGCAGTTTCAATATTTTTATAAGAAATATCATAGGAATAGACTTGCGATTTATCTGAAAACATTTTGGAAACCCAAGCGCTACCCGAACCGACATCTAAAATTGTTTTTGCACTATTAGGAACTAAGGAATGAATATATTCTCTTAATCTTCTTTCATCGTGTTCCGTAGCTTTGCACTCCCTATGCTCAAAATAGTTAAATAAATTCGCATCTTCTTGATAATGATTGAGATAATCCATCTCGAATTTATTTGCATTTGAACTCTTAGGTAATAATATAGGAATATTGTTTTTGATTTCGTATTTGCTTTTGCAATTCTTACAAACCAATGAATGCCCTGTTTCTATTAATTCGCCTTTGCAATTAGGACACTGTAATTTTTCAAACAAATCTTTTTTCAACATTAGAATTTATATTATATCTTACAAAACTTTTACAAAATATAAAAATAGTGGTATAATTGTATAAATAAAAAGAATATTTTTTGAAAAACTAAATATTAATTAAAAAAATGGCTAAAATACTTATAACGGGTGGTGCTGGATTTGTCGGTAGTTCTTTGTCTGATACATTATTGAAACAAAATAATCATCAAATTACGGTTATTGATAATTTCGACCCTTTTTATGACAAAAAAATTAAGCAAAAAAATATTGAAAACAATCTTAATAATCCGAATTATACTTTTATAGAAGAAGATTTGAGGAATTATGATGCCCTTAACTCTAAGCTAAATGGTAATTATGACGTTATTGTCCATCTTGCCGCAAAAGCAGGTGTCCGACCGAGTATTTTAGACCCCATTTCCTATCAAGAAGTCAATGTCCAAGGAACTCAAAATTTATTGGAATTAGCAAAAGAGTGGAATACAAAACAATTTGTGTTCGGTTCTTCCAGCAGTGTTTACGGTATCAATCCAAATGTGCCTTGGAGCGAAGATGATTATGTGCTTCAGCCAATAAGCCCCTATGCCGCTACAAAAGTATCCGGTGAATTATTAGGGCATGTTTACTCTAAATTATATGATATTAGATTTATTGCTTTGCGATTTTTCACAGTTTATGGTCCGAGGCAAAGACCTGACCTTGCTATACATAAATTTGCCAAATTAATGTTGGAAGACAAACCGATTCCTATGTATGGTGATGGTTCTTCGAGGCGTGATTATACGTATGTAGATGACATTGTAAGCGGGATAATATCGGCAATAAATTATACGGCGACTAATTATGAAATTATAAATATCGGCAATAATCAGACAATATCTTTATTGGAATTAATCAAGACTTTGGAAAATACTTTAAATAAAAAAGCTATAATTGAAACAATGCCTAATCAACCCGGCGATGTTCCTCAAACTTATGCTAATATACAAAAAGCAAAGAAATTACTCGGGTACCAACCAGGGACATCAATTGAAAGCGGAATAAAGAAATTTATTGACTGGCTTAATAATTAAGCATCGGGTCTTTTGATATTATGCTTTTTAATTTTGTCTCTCAAAGTGCTGGGAGGCAGACCTAAAAGTTTAGCAGTTCCGTTAACGCCGTCAATTTTCCAATTGCAATAATCGAGAGCTTTTAAAATATACTGCTTTTCATATTCTTTGAGTGTAACAAAATTGGAAATATTATCAAGACTAATATTATTTGAAATCTCGGATTTATTTATTATCGGCAAATCACTAATCAGCGTTATATCAGTAGAAAGAATTACTGCCCTTTCAAGAATATTTTCCAATTCTCTGACATTACCGGGCCATTCATACGAATTAAGAGCATACATAAGTTCTTGAGGAATTTTTTCAATATTTTTATTCATTCTGTTACTATATTTTTTTACAAAATACTGTACTAAAAGCGGGATATCGCCTTCCCTGTCTCTTAGCGGGGGAATGTTAATAGGGGAAAACATTCAATCTATAATACAAATCTTGCCTAAACTTATGTTCTTTAATCGCTTCTTCGAGATTAACATTAGTTGCCGCAATAACTCTAACATTAACTTTGATAGTTTCGCTATTGCCTAATCTTTCAAATTCTCCTTCTTGTAAAACTCTTAAAAGTTTGGATTGTAGTTCCAAAGGCAAATCGCCTATTTCATCTAGGAATATTGTGCCATTGTCTGCTAATTCAAATCTACCGATTTTTTTTGTTAATGCGCCGGTAAAAGCACCTTTTTCGTGTCCGAACAATTCACTTTCAATTAAATTTGCAGGCAGAGCGGCACAATTTACTTTGACTAAGGGTTTGTTTTTTCTATTGCTAATATTATGTATGGCTCTTGCGAATAGTTCTTTTCCCGTTCCTGTTTCGCCGATTAATAAAACCGTAGAATCCGTTTGGGCAACTTGTTCAATTTGATTTAAAACTTTATTCATAACCATGCTTTGAGAAATTATCTCATCAAAATTATGTTCGAGTTTTATTTCTTCTTGCAAGTAAATTTTTTCTGCTTGTAGTTGGTTTTTTAATCGTTCAACTTTTTCCAAAGATAATTTCAGAGCTTCTTCGGCGCTCAATTTATCTTCAATTTCCTTTTTTAATATTTTATTGGTCTCTAATAATTCTTGAGTTCTTTCATTTACTCTTTTTTCCAAATTCAGATTAGTTTCTTGCAACTCTTTTTGGAGCTTTTCAATTGTTAAATGACTATTGACACGGGCTAGGACCTCTTCGTGTTGAAAGGGTTTTATTATATAATCAACTGCACCAACTTGGAAACCTTTCAATTTATCAGTTGTTTCATACAATGACGACATAAATATAACAGGAATATTTTTAGAATCGGGGTCAGCTTTAATTCTTCGGCAAGTTTCATAACCGTCAATCCCGGGCATAACAATATCCAAAAGAATTAAATCGG
>CAZVPQ010000244.1:0-4467 GCA_964628675.1 uncultured Hyphomicrobiales bacterium
CTAATAGATGAGGGTTTAAATGAAAAAGTATTTCAATTATTGCTTAAGATTAGTAATAGTATTTTTCATTCTTTTCTTTTCATTGCAAGCAGAACAAAGCTTCTGGATTCCCATCAATGGTCCTTTCGGTTCCGATATTAATTCAATTTATGTTAATAAAAAAACCGGTGTTGTATATTTAGCAACAAAAAAAGACGGAGTTTACAAAAGTGGGATTAATATGCAATTTTGGACATCTATGAATGAAGGCATAATGAAACCTACAACTTGGGTTAACGATATAATCGTCAATAGCCAAGGGAAAATATTAGCGGCAACTGATTCCTTAGGTGTTTTGCGAAGTGTGCCTATTCAAGGCTGGAGTGCTGTTAACAATGGAATGGGTGGTACTTTAAGATTCAAATGCCTTTATGAATTAAAAAATGGGAATGTTCTGGCTGGCTCTATTGGACGAGCTTTATATAGGTCAACAAATTTCGGTGATAATTGGGTTAATTTGAACTCAGGATTAGCTAATGATGAAAATGTCAATTGCATTATATCCACTCTGAATAATAATATTTTGATTGGTACAGACAATGGAATTTTCCAAAGCACTAATAATGGTCAAGATTGGACATCAGTATTGAGTAGTGTTGGACATGTCCATTCATTTGCAAAAACAGATGACGAATTAACTGTTATGGCAGGTACTGATAAAGGAGTTTATGCTACTATTGACGACGGGAAAAATTGGAACGCTCAAAGTACCGGAATGGGTACAGATAAAGATGTTGAAGCTTTAACTGTAAATAGTGACGGAGTTTTCTTTGCCGGCACTAAGTCTAACGGCATTTACAAATCAACTAAATCCGGATTTACTTGGTCGGAATATAATGATGGACTTGATGCAAAAAAGATTCAATCGCTAGCAATTTCGAATACAAATCAAATTTTTGCCGGCTCATTTTTCTCTTTTTATATTAGCGAGGACGATAATAGTGGTTGGAAAGCTCATAATTTGGGCTTAGGTATTAGAACTATCAATAGTTTTGCTTCTATTGAAAAAAGAGGGGAAGTAATCGCCGGTACTGATTTAGGTGTTTATAGGACTTTAGATAATGGTAAAACTTGGGAACAATTAAATAGTGGTTTCTCGAAAAACGTTGATATTAATGCTTTACTTATTAATAGGCAAGGAAATATTTTTGCTGGAACTAATGGCGACGGTCTTTATTATTCAACAAACTTTGGTAAAATATGGCAAAAAATTAATGATCCTGAAATAAATAATGCTACTGTTATCAATACACTTGATACAAATAGTGCAGGAGAAATTTATGCTGGTACTGATGGCTGGGGGGTTTATCATTCTGACGATTCAACGGGATTAACTTGGTCTCAAATGAGCGGTTCTGATAACTTTAATACAAAAGATGTAATTTCTTTTTTGGTAACTAAAGATGATTATTTGTATGCCGGTACAAGGGCTAACGGCTTATTCAAAAAGACACCTTCAGGAAGTTGGATGCAAGAAACTAAAATTAGTAGCTCAACAAATGTTTCCGCTATAGCATTCAAAGATGATCAAGCGTCCGGAGAAATTTATGTAGGAACAAGTAGCGGAATGCTAAGAAGTATTGACAATGGAAATAATTGGTCTTTAACATCTGCCAGCCCGGGAGGGCAAGTTATTGCTATGATTGTTGGTGAAAATGGTTTTATATTTGTTGGCACAAAGGGTATCAAGGGTGTTAAAGTAGATTCAGTTTCAAAAAATGGAGATAATTGGACTACTGTTCTTGATACAAGTGGTATTAATAATTATGAAATTAAAGCCCTTGAAATCAGTGGTAGAGGTTATATTTATGGCGGGGCAATTAAAGGGGGGTGTTATAGGTCTAGATTTTCTACGAGTGCAAAAGTTCTTCAAATCGCAGGAAATCTAACGGATACTATTATCACTCAACAGGGTAAAGAAACGATATTTACAATTACAATTACGGATTTGAATGAACTTCCGGTGATAAATGCCGATGTTCAAATAAAAAACGATTTAGACCCTTCTATGGATACAGTATTGACTACTAACGCAAGCGGGCAAATTACATATTCCGTGACTGTTCCTATTGATGCAATAGACGGAAAGTATCATTTCACGTTTTCTGCTTCAAGAATAGATTATTTGGATAGTGATTTATTAATCAAAGTTCTTAGTGTAGAAAAACAAAAGTTGCATATCGAAATTGATCCAAAAGGTTTGCAGATTCGTGATTGGTTGCTACCAGTGGATTATACTATAACTGTTACTGATAATTATAAAATTCCATTGGAAGGAATGACTGTTTATATTGAAGACGGTTTGACAAACAATACTGAAAATAAAGCATCGGATGCACAAGGTATAATCAATTATTCGGTTACGATTCCAGACCAAAATCCAGATAGTACTTACCAAATTTTATTTTTTGCGAAAGACAATGTTGGGGATAATTTCCCGAGTGATACTATTATAGCAGAAATAAAAGTTGAACATAGTGATATTCAAATCAATGGAGAAGCAACGGTATGCGCTGACAATATTTATATTTATAAAACTGAAAAAAATGCAGACAAATCTTATGTTTGGAAAAATATTAGTCGAGGTACTTTTATTGGTCCTACAAACTTAGATTCTGTTGTTGTTAATTGGGATTCTGCCGGGAATGGTAGTTTTGATTTAGAACAAACAGTGATCTCTAAAAGTATTACAACATCACGAACACTTCAAGTTACTATTCAAGCTAATCCTGTTGTTACATTAAATGATTATCCCAATCCAGTATGTCCAAATGACCCCTTTTATCTTACCGGTGGGACACCTAATGGCGGCTACTATTCCGGTCCCGGAGTAGATTACGATACATTTTACGGTGATTCTGCAGGAGGTCAAGGGATTTATACAATTTATTATACTTACGAGGATCCTGTTACAGGTTGTTCTGCAACAGATTCTGCTTCAATTGAAGTATATGATTTGCCTACTGTGAATTTGTCTTTGGATTCAACGGTTTACTGCGTTAGCTATTTGCCATTTGAATTAACGGGAGGCACACCTGCCAGTGGTTGGTATTCCGGCGATGGTATTGATAATGATATTCTTGATCCAGCTATAGCTGGAGTAGGACCGCATTCGGTAACTTATACTTATACCGATCCGGTAACTAATTGTTCTAATTCAGCAGTCCAAACAATACAAATTAAACCCGCTCCCGATGTGCAATTGACATTACCCAAAACCGTGTTCTGTTTGAGTGAAATTGCTTTTGATTTATCTGGGACAGCTAATAAATCAGGTAAGTTTTCCGGTGATGGAGTTGATACTCAAAATGAAATATTTAATGCTCAAGCGGCTGGTTTGGGAGACCATAAAATTATATTCACTACTGATGAGCAGCAGGACGGTTGTCCGGGGATTGATGCAGTTGATATAACCGTTATAGATGTACCGACAAAACCGACAATTACTATAGCTCCTGATTCGGTTTGGATAGAATCTTCATCAACCACAGATAATCAATGGTATCGAGATGATAAAGCTATTCAGGGAGCTACAAATCAAAAATATTTTCCTGATATTGGAGGCAAATATCAAGTAACGGTTACCGATGGTACAACCGGTTGCGAATCATTTAAATCGGACCCCTTCTTTTATAATGTGAAAAAGTCTGAAGCAGTTTTGGCTCTGCCTTCATTCAATACTTTTCAAAAACCGGGTTCAACATTTAATATTCCAATTAAGTTCAGTGATGTAGGCAATATTCAAACTTTGGGAATTGATTCCATTAGCGGAAGTTTAACTTTTAATGCTACCGTATTATATCCCGTAGAAAATACTCCAAAAGGTAGTTTAAATCAAGCAACAGGAATGAGAACAATAAATTTAGGAATACCTATTCCAAATAATTTACAAAATGACCAATCAATCATTACTCTTAAATTTATGGCTACCTTAGGTGATTCGGCAGGGACTGATATAAATTATGATAGTTTGATCACTTGGAGACAGGGTTCGGTAATACCTTCGAATATTATTATAAATCCGGGAAGAGTTGAAGTTGATATTTGTCGTCAAGGCGGAGATAGATTGATTAATTTTAACGGGGCTGTCGGATTATATTTAATTAGTCCCAATCCTGCTAATGAAGAATGTGAAATTGAGTTTTCTGTTACTGAATCGGGCTATTCACAATTGTATATTATGAATGTGAACGGACAGATAGTCAAAACTATAGAAAGTGGCAAATTTATTTCAGGAAAACAAAAAGCGAAAGCAAGTTTAAATGATATTGCTCCCGGTTTTTATTATATAGTTTTGCAAACTCCAACTCAAAAAAGAGTTAAGTATTTAGAAGTTATTAAATAGTCTTTAATTATGAGAATAAACACATTTGTTGGGAAAAATAGATGAGAAAAGTTTTAAGTTATTTACTAATTTTATTTCTTTCT
>CAZVPQ010000245.1:0-4459 GCA_964628675.1 uncultured Hyphomicrobiales bacterium
AAAGTGATTTTTTCATAATTGCTTTTAACTAATTTCTATATAGTTTTGTTTATTGATTAATAACTAATAACTAATAATATTAGGTATTAAATGTTGGGATTACTATCGTCGAAAAATTAAATGTTTTTTCATTGTTGAATCTTTAATTAATTTTGTACTATTATTTTTTAAAATATTATTAATTATGAAGATATCAAAAGATACAAAAGAAATATTAGCTTTTATGGATTACTCAGCAAATGGCAATATTAGAAAAAGGGACGACTTATCTTTGATTTTAGAACTCTCTGCGACATACAATGAAGTTGATATATTTAATGACATTATATTTTCTGCTACTTCGTTGTGGAAAATTTATAAAGCAATAAAAAACGCTGAACAAGAGACCGAAGTTATGGAAAAACTTAAAAAAGAATCAATAATTCAAGCTGATTATTTAAAATCAAAACTTAAACTGTTAATTGGAGATGAAAACATTTCGATAAATGCAAGATTTGAAGAAGTTTATTATCCTAACAGCTCTGGTGCTTTCTACAATTTGATAGATTTAGCCCATGATTTGGCAGAACTTAAGAAAATTCAAATGAATCAGAAAAAATAATTAGTACTGAAAATGATTTTATTTTATCATTATTGTCCTATAAATAACAAAAAGAATACAACATAATATAGTAGGAATAAGTGCAGTCGATTTTATTTCTGATAGTATCTTAAGTCATATTGAATATTCATCTCATCAACTTTGCAATCAGTTAGTTTCTATTTTTTCAAGCTTTCGCACAAATTTATTAACTTTGTAATATATTATGAACTAACTAAAAAAACTATGGCAAAAGAATTTCTGAAAAAGCTGTCTGAGGGTCCTGTTCTTTTTGATGGGGCTATGGGTACCGAGATTTATAAAAGGGGTGTTTTTATTAATAAATGTTTTGATGAGTTAAATCTCTCAAATCCTAATTTAGTAAAACAAATCCATCAAGATTATAAAAAAGCAGGTGCCGATGTTATCGAAACAAATACTTTCGGAGCAAATAAATATAAATTAGAAGGTTATCAACTTCACGAAAAAGTATATGAAATAAATTTTCAAGGTGCCAAAATTGCTCGAGAAGTAGCAGGCGATGATATTTTTGTTGCCGGTTCAATCGGTCCGCTCGGAGTTCAAATTGAACCGTTAGGACCAATTTCAAAAGAAGAAGCAATCGAAGCCTTTCAAGAACAAGCAAAAGCTTTAGTTGAGGGTGGTGTTGATTTGTTTATTCTGGAAACTTTTGTTTATCCCGATGAAATTCAACAGGCGATAAAAGCTATCAGAGATATTACCGGTTTACCGATAATCTCTCAAATGACAATTGATGAATCCGGACGGTCGTTGACAGGTGCATCTCCTGAAATATTGATTAAAGAACTTGAAAGCTTTGGTGCCGATGTTATCGGTGTTAATTGCACGGTTGGACCTAATAAAATGTTGAATTGGCTCGAGCAAGCAAGAAAATATACTAAAATTCCTATTTCCGTAATGCCGAATGCCGGCAAACCCAAAAATGTTGACGGCAGAAATATTTATTTGACTTCACCCGAATATATAGGTGAATATTCAAAACATTATCTTCAACAGGGAGCTAATATTATAGGAGGTTGCTGTGGAACAGGACCCGAGCATATTAAAGCTATGCGTAATACTTTGAATGCTATAAAACCACAGTTTCAACAATTGAAATTTGATAAGATTGAGGATTTAACATCAATTGATGTTGAAATCATTGAGCAGGAGAATAAATCGCGACTATCCCGTCGAATGAAATCGGGTCATTTTGTAAAATTTGTTGAATTGCTTGCACCACACGGTGTAAATGCAAAAAAACAAATAGATAATGCTCGAGAAATGTATTATCAAGGTATTGACGCAATCAATATTCCCGATGGACCGCGTGCAAGTGCAAGAATGTCGGCATTGTCAATGGCTGTTCAGATTCAAAATCAAGTTGGAATTGAAGTTCTGTTACATTATGTATGTCGAGATAGAAATGTGATTGGAATTCAATCGGATTTGCTCGGAGCTTTTGCTTTGGGAATTAAAAATATTTTGGCTATTACGGGGGATCCGCCGAAACTTGGCAATTATCCTGATGCAACGGGAGTTTTTGATGTGGATTCTATCGGTTTGGTTAATATTTTGAATAGATTAAATCACGGTTTGGATATAGCAGGTAATCCCATTGGAGAACCTACGGGTTTTTTTGTTAGCGTAGGTGTAAACCCGGGAGCTATGAATTTAGACGAAGAAATAAGAAGACTTGATTGGAAAGTCGAGGCAGGTGCCGAATTTATTATTACTCAACCTGTTTTCGATTTGCGAATATTAGAAAAATTTATGAAAAGGATTGAACATATAAAATTGCCTTTGATTGCAGGTCTTTGGCCCCTTACTTCGATTAGAAATGCCGAGTTTATGAACAATGAAGTGCCGGGTTGCTATGTGCCAAATGAAATTTTAAAGCGAATGAGAACCGTTCAAGATAGCAAAGAAAAAAGTATTAACGAGGGAATTCAAATAGCAAAAGAGACTTTGGAATCAATGATTGGCACAATTCAAGGTGTTCAAATCTCGGCTCCGTTTGGCAATGTGCAAATGGTAAAAGATGTATTGGACGGGTTTATTTTTGTTTGATTTTTGTTTATTCATAATTATTAATAACTATTAATGAAACAAATTAGAACTTTTTGTGTTATTATTAATATAACAAACAAGGGTATATAGTTTTTGGAGGTTTCAAATGAAAAAAAAATATTCATACTGTATTTATTTAATTGCGTTTTTCATTCTATATAATACCTCATTTTCTCAGAAACAATTTAATAATTGGTATGGTACATGGTATAGTGCTCTTACATTTAATACTCCAACAGGCAAACCCATAGGATTAACTGATAATGAAATGGGTGTTGGTTCTCCTGCATCAATCAGCGATGCAAATGGTAAATTGCTTTTTTATACAAATGGAGTAAGTGTTTGGAATTCTAAAAATAAAATTATGAAAAACGGAGATGGTTTGTTAGGGGAATTGTATTCCAATAGCTATTTATATCTATCTAATCAAACATTAATAGCTCCTCTGCCCGAAACTCCAAATATATACTATATATTTACAACGAGTATTCAAAAAACTTTATTTGTTCCTGGAAATCCTTATGGTTATCTACCATTGCATGATACTACTTATACTATTGGGAAAGGAAACGGATTAAATTATTCAATAGTAGATATGAGTAAAGACGGTGGCCTTGGAGCTGTTATTGAAAAAAATCATTTACTAATGGGCAAATGTTCAGGGCAAGTTAATGGAATATTGCATAAAAACGGAAAAGACATTTGGATTATTTCATGCAGTAGAGACGGGACAACTTATTCAGCATTTCTATTAACAAAAAACGGAATTAAAACAGTAATAACAAGTTCATTTAAAAGATTACTACCTGAAGAAGTATATTCTTATGGTATTTTTAAAAATTTAGTTGCTTCATTAGACGGTAAAAAAATAGCATCTTGTTTTAATGATGATATGAATCAATGGCTAATTCAGCCTAAGTTTCATAGAAAAAACAATAGACCATATTTTGAAATTTTTGATTTTAATAATAGCACTGGGGAACTCAGTAATCGTAAATATTTTATTGATTTCCAATTTGCAAAATCAATTGGAGATGTTCAACGTGATTTTACTATTAATATTGACAATCTTAAACTCTCTCCTAACGGTTCTAAACTATATATGATTTTACATTCATTCATAGGTCTAATTAAAGAACCGTATTATACTGGTGGTATATTTCAATTTGATTTATCTTTGGATTCTGCTTCGTTAATAAAGAATTGTTACCCGCTTTATTATAAAGGTATTTTTGATTTCATGAGAAATATGCAAATAGGACCTGATAAAAAAATATATTATCGTTATTGTGATGGATATCCGGATCCATACAGCCAACTATCTTATGATGTTATTAATAAACCAAATGAAAAAGGTAAAAATTGCAATTTACAAAAACATTCAATAGTTATTAATATGAAAAGAAAAGACCAATCTGTTATTCCTGCTATGCCACTTTTACCAAATGATGTATTTTATTTTCCGTTTATAACCGTAAAACCAGAAGCAGATACAATTTGTTATGGAGAAACTCTTGTTTTGAAAGGCAATGTTAATGCGGCTGTACCTAATGAAACTATTGAATGGACAGGACCCAACGGTTTTCATTCTAATGATTCAAATATAGTTTTTCACAATGCAACTCCTGATTTAAACGGGTATTACAAAATAACTGCCGTATTAAACGGAGATACCGCAACCGACAGTATTTATGTTTTAGTTTACGCCAAAAATCCCGACACACTAAGGATTGTGCCACACGACAGCGTATCTTTATGCAAGTATGGAAGCGTTGTTCTGAAAGCAAA